>JAJXVP010000046.1 GCA_021782055.1 bacterium
TCAGGAGGCCTCCGGTGGCAACCGTCGATGAAGTTTATACAGCACTTAGTGAAGTTCTTGACCCCGATTTGGGTCTTCCTATTCTTGATCTGGGCTTGATTTATCGTGTGGATGTTCTTGAAGACCGCATCGAAGTAGATTTTACGTTGACTTCTCCGGCCTGTCCGGTTGGGGATTTGCTCGTCGAGGATATTCGTGAAACGGTAAAGGCGAGAACGGCCGTCGAAAATGTTCAGGTTCAGATTGTGTGGGACCCGCCTTGGAGCCAAGAAATGATGAGTGATGAAATGAAACTATCCCTGGGATTTCCCATCTAAGAATTGGGTTTTTCCCTCTGACAAGGAGTGCGCATGAAAAGTTTGATTATTGAAGGCCTGAAGGCTGAAATTGAAGGAAAGCCCATTTTGCATGGCGTGGATCTTGAAATCAAAACCGGCGAGTTTCACGCTCTTATGGGCCCCAATGGCCACGGAAAGTCGACGCTCGCCAACATCTTGATGGGACACCCCAAGTATACTGTCACCGGTGGCTCGGTAAAGCTTGATGGGGTCAATATTCTGGAGCTGGATGTGCCTGACCGCGCCAAGGCTGGCTTGTTCCTTGCTTTTCAGTACCCGGTTGAAATTCCTGGTGTCACCGTGGGAAAGTTCTTAAAGCGTGCCACTGAAATTCAGGCAGCGGCGAGAAAGCAACCCTTTACGGTGAGTCAGTTTTTGAAGACTGTCCGAGAAGACATGACTTTTTTGGAAATGGATCAAGGGTTTATTAACCGTTATTTGAATGAGGGTTTTTCGGGCGGTGAGAAAAAACGGATGGAGATTCTTCAACTGTTAACGCTCAAGCCTAACTTTGCGCTTTTTGATGAAACGGACTCTGGGTTGGACATTGACGCCCTCAAGGTTGTTTCGAAAGGCATCAACCGATTGAAAGGGCCCGAGTTTGGCGGCTTGATCATTACCCACTACCAACGAATTTTGAACTACGTTAATCCTGATAAAGTCCACATCCTTTACAAGGGAAAAATCGTGACCAGCGGCGGCACCGAGCTTGTGCATCAGCTGGAAGAAAAGGGCTACGACTGGGTGAAAGACCAGTTCGGCGCCTGAAAAGGAGAACTGTATGTCCAGTGAACCGGCTTTAAACGATTTTGCGGTAGATTACAAATATGGCTTTTCGATGCCCGAAACCGGTGTCATCAAAGCTGAAAAAGGTCTTTCAGAGCAGGTGGTGCGCCAAATCAGCGCCGCGAAAGGCGAGCCAAAGTGGATGTTGGAGTATCGGCTTCGCGCCTACGAAACGTTCCGCAAGCTCCCCATGCCGCATTGGGGGGCCTACCTCTCGGATATCGATTTCGATGACATCTATTACTATGTCAAACCCACCGAAGAGCAAACTACCTCGTGGGAAGATTTGCCAGACGAAATTCGCACGACCTATGACCGGCTAGGCATTCCCGAAGCTGAAAAGAAGTTTTTGGCGGGCGTTGGGGCTCAGTATGACTCCGAAGTGGTTTACCACAACATCCGCAAAGATTTGGAACAAAAAGGCGTACTTTTTTCTGACCCAGAGTCTGCGGTTCGCGAACATCCCGAGATTGTGAAAAAATATTTTGGCACGGTGATTCCGTACAACGACAATAAGTTTGCTGCGCTGAATACCGCCGTGTGGTCGGGGGGCTCGTTTATCTATGTTCCGCCGGGAGTCAAAGTTGACATTCCCCTGCAGGCATATTTCCGCGTCAATACCAAGAGTTTTGGGCAGTTTGAGCGAACGCTGATCATTGTCGATGAAGGGGCCTTTGTCCATTACATTGAAGGTTGTACCGCACCGACGTTCACCAAAGACAGCTTGCACTCGGCCGTTGTAGAAATTGTTGCTCTCCCCGGAGCTCGGGTACGCTATTCGACGGTTCAGAACTGGTCGAACAATATGTATAACCTGGTCACCAAACGCGCCTTTGCCTACGAGAATGCCACCATGGAATGGGTTGACGGCAACATTGGCTCGAAGGTGACTATGAAGTATCCGGCCGTGTTTTTGATGGGCGAGGGTGCGCACGGCGAAGTGTTGTCCATTGCCTTTGCAAACAAGGGGCAAGAACAGGATACCGGCGCTAAGATTCTGCATTTTGCGTCAAATACTTCGAGTGTGGTTACCGCTAAGTCTATTTCACGCTCGGGCGGGGTTTCGAGCTACCGAGGTTTGATCAAAGCTGGCCCCGGGCTCAAGAATATCCGCTCCAAAGTGGAGTGCGACGCCCTGCTTTTGGATGAAACCGCCAAGACTAACACCTACCCGGTTATGGATATCCAGACGGACGATGTCAGTATGGAGCACGAAGCAAAAGTTTCAAAGATTAGCGAAGATCAGCTTTTGTACCTGATGAGCCGGGGAATTAGCGAAGAAGAAGCGGGTTCAATGATTGTCAACGGCTTTATTGACCCCCTGGTTAAACAGCTTCCGATGGAATACGCCATCGAACTCAACCGCCTCATCGAATTAGAGATGGAAGGCTCGGTCGGCTGAGCCTCGCAAGGAAGTTTCAAGAAATCGACAAGGAACAACACAAGTGAGTTTGAATACCCCAGCATTTACAGGTTGGCCCAAAGAACCAGAATGGATGAAAGCCTTTCGGGCGAGGGCCCGTGCCGAAGCAACAGATCAACCCTGGCCTCATCGTCGTGTCGAAGAATGGCATCGCACCGACGTTACCGGGTTTCAATTCGAGAACCGGCAACCGCTTCCCGCTCAACAGGGGGCGGTGAAAGCCGGATCTCCTCTTGAGGGCTTCTCGGGATATTTGAAATCTGACGGTGCAACAGTCACAGTTTGGTTGTCGCCGGCGCTGACGGAACAAGGGGTTCAACTGCTGCCGCTCGGGGATGTCATTCTGGGCAAAGGTGTGGCTAAACCGGACGCTTTGGACGCCGTTTTTTCAGAAATGCTGCGCCAAGTGGATAACAAAGTTCCGGCCCTTCACGCCGCCTTGTTGGGTTCGGGTGTGTTTCTTTCGGTTCCGGCCCAAGTAGTTATTGAAGCCCCACTGCTGATAGAGCTCACAGAAGCTCAGCAAGACAGCCTGAGCTCGCCGCATGTGGTTATCAATGCCGGGCGAGCCAGTCAGTTTCAAGTCGTGCTTCGTCGCTCAAGCTCTGAGGCCCCTTTGACGGTGAACTCGGGAATGCAACTTCTGCTGGACGAGGGCGCTGTGGTTACTCTGGTCGATGTGCAAGAATACGGCTCGCAAACAGCGTGGGTTGATCACTCCCAGGCACGCTTGGGGCGTGATGCTCAGCTTTTTCACTGGTCAGCTCAGCTCGGTGGTAGACTCGTAAAAACAGATTTGGCGCTTAACCTTGAGGGAGAAGGCGCCTCGTTGAAAACCCACGGTTTGTATTTTGCCGTTCAAGATCAACATAAAGATATTCGTGTGGTTCAAAATCACCGCGCACCCAACACGTCAAGCTATGCGTTGTACAAAGGGGCTGTTCGTGACCGGTCTCGAACCGTTTTTCAGGGGCTTATTGAAGTAGCTCCCCAGGCACCTCGCACGGACGCCTACCTGTCTAACAAAAACCTGGTGTTGACGGACGGCGCACGCGCTGACAGCCTGCCACAGCTAAAAATTGACACCAACGATGTAAAATGTTCCCACGGTTCCACGACGGGAAAAGTCAACGAAGACGAGGTTTTTTACCTTATGTCTAGAGGATTCTCTCGCGCTGAGGCTAGACTGTTGATAGCCGAGGGGTTATTTGCAGACTTGATTGCCGAGGCACCCGAATTCTTAAGGCAAGACATTGAAGGGTATGTCGTACGGGCCTTGGGGGCTCCCTGATGAATAGCTCTCCCGACGATAGTAAAGCTCGACAACTGCGAAAGGATTTTCCGATTTTGGAACGGCCCCTGACTTTTGGGGGTAAGGCCCGAACGCTGATTTATTTGGATAACGCCGCCACCACTCAAAAACCTAGGGCGGTTTTGGATGCTTTGCGCAACTTCTATGAAACCTCGAATGCCAACGTGCATCGAGCGATTCATGGACTTGGCGAAGAGGCCACTCGTTTGTACGAGGCCGCACGGGAACGAACGGTACGGTTTATTCACGCGCGTTCGTCCGAAGAAATTGTGTTTACCCGCGGGACCACCGAGTCGATAAACCTGGTGGCCTCTTCTTTTACGCAAAACCTTAAGCCTGGTGACGAGATTCTGCTGACAGAAATGGAGCATCACGCCAATCTGGTTCCGTGGCAAATGGCCGCCAGTCAGCGTGGCTTGGTTCTAAAGTTTATCCCCTTTGACGACCAAGGGGAGCTGGAGCTTTCTCGTCTGCCCGCGCTTTGGTCGTCAAGAACTCGCTTGGTAGCAGTAACTCATGTTTCAAACGTTTTGGGTACAATTAACCCAGTGGCAGAAATAATTCAATTCGCCCACGAACGTGGTGTCCCTGTCCTCGTCGATGGAGCCCAGGCGGCGCCCCACCTTAGGATTGATGTGCAGGCCTTAGATGCTGATTTTTATGCATTTTCGGGCCATAAGATGCTTGGTCCTACAGGGATAGGGGTTTTGTACGGCAAAAAAGAGCGCCTGGAAGCGCTACCCCCCTTTGCTGGTGGTGGCGAAATGATTCGGTCGGTAACCCTAGAGGGGTTCGAACCCAATGTTTTGCCGTACAAGTTTGAAGCTGGGACTCCTAACATGGAAGGGGCTGTCGGTCTTGCCGCTGCGATGGATTACCTTGAGGCTGCCGATTTAACCTGGGTCCACGAGTATGAGCAAGCGTTGACGCAGTATGCGCTGACGCAGGTTGTTAAAGTGCCAGGTATCACGGTCTTTGGGCACGCCAAGAACCGTGGGGGTGTAATTGCCTTCACCCTCGAAGGTGTGCATTCGCACGATTTGGCGGCCTTTCTCGATCAAAAAGGCATTGCCGTTCGAGCTGGCCACCACTGCGCCCACCCCTTAGCCCGTAAACTTGGTGTAGTTTCTACTGCCAGAGCGAGCTTTTATCTCTATAATACGGTCGAAGAGGTCGACCTGTGGATTCAAGCCCTGCACGACGCAGCCCGTCTTTTGTAAAATCGTTAGAAACTCTGGGAAAACTCGGTTGTGGGCTGGTATGTCTAGCCCTCACGCTTAGTTCTTGTCAGCCGTCAACTCCAGCTATTATTCAAACTTTTACTCAGATCAATCACCGTTTTAACCCGGCTACGAGAGAGTGGGGCGAGCGGTTGGCGGTTTGGGCTCAAGTCCAAAACAAAGATGGCTGGACGGATATCCAAAAGATCATAATCCGACACCCCGCCTCGGAAGTTTGGTGGAAGCTCGATAAAACGAATTGGGCTTACCGGCAAGATGGTGAGGCTATCTGGTTAGGGACCAATAACCTCGAGTCAACTGAGGGTAGTACCCTGCCGACGGGGACCTGGACGGTAACAGTGGTGACCAAGGCAGGTCAAACTTCAGAATCTGAGTTTACTTTACCAGCGCCTTTGGGTGTCGCGAAACCAGCTCCACTCCCCAAGCCGGTGTTTCTAGCAAAAGCGCCCTATAAAATCGAACACTTTCCGCTTCCTTGCTTGGCCTGGGTTTATGATTCCCAGGGGAATTTTATTGGCTCGTTACAGTTGACGGACCACCTTGTGTCTTCGACGCTATTGAACCCGCCACCCGTCCAAGGGCCACCGCAAGCGCGCTGGCTGGTGTTTTATACCAAAGATTCCCACGGTGAGGGGTTAGAAGCCGGGCCCTATTTTGTCCCTTGAGGCCGCTTGATTCAATTCGTTGCAAGGCAAGCTACGGAATCTTGCAACCCAAGCTTAGGAATCTTGTAAGGCAAGCTAAGGAATAAAGAAAGATTTGTCGAAATACTAGGGTGGAGGAAAATATGAAGCATGCTTTTGGCATCCTACTGGCCTTTCTGTGTTTCAGCACCCCAGTTTGGGCTCAGACCAGTTGGAAGGGGCAAGCCGAAGTTTGGTCAGACCCCTCGCTTCCTCTTGACGGATATTTTGCCGCCACCGATCAGTTTCCTCGCAATACGATTTTGATTGTTGAAAGCTATCAGACCCATAAAACCGTGCAAGTACGAGTCACCTCTAGTCTGCCGCTGGGTTCACCCAACCTCGTAGTGTTATCCCCCAAGGCCGCTGCCGCTTTGGGTATGGAACAAGGTGAAAGTGTCCCGGTTTCGGTTCAAATTGACAATTCTTTAGAAGGCTACTTGGCCTCGGGGAACGACAAGACGTGGAATCCCGATTCGGATGTTTCACCTTCGTTAGCGACGTCTGCTAGCCCTGCACCTAGTCCGCCTCCTAGCACCGCACCGCCAGTTTCTGCCGCAAAGCCAGTGGTTCCTTCACTAAAACCAGTGACTCCTTCAGCATCGCCATTGCCTTCTGCCTCGCCATCGCCGGTACCCACAGCACCACCTGCGCCATTGCCTACTTCAGATAGTTTACCTGCTGTTTCTGCTCCTTTGCCCCTACCCGTACCGGCACCGCTACCTTTGCCACCCCCCTTACCAGCACCTGTTGCGGAAGCTCCAGCTCCTGTAGCGGAAGCTCCGGTCGCGACTCCAACCCCAACGCCGACTCCTACCCCCGCACCTGAGCCAGCTCCAGCGCCAGCGCCAGCGCCAGCGCCAGCGCCTGTTGCTCCCGCACCAGTGCCAGTTTCGCCCGAAACACCGGCAGAGGTTGCACCGGCTCTGACTTTAGCACCACCGCTACCCCCAGCTTCAGCAGTTTCAACTCCCGGCTTTTTAAAGGGTCCCATTTTGGGTAATGTGAGTCACGTTACCTCGCTGAAAGGGCAAAGTTACGTGCAGTTGGCCGCTTTTGTTAAAGAAGCTGATTTGCTTCGTGCGCTGAGTAAGATTAAGTCTTACGTTCCTTTGACGGTAATGACCAAAACTATCGGCAAATTGAACTACTTTATCTTAGTTGCCACCGCGCCGAGATCACAGTTAGGAGTTCTGCTGCTTCTGTTTCAACAGGAGGGTTATCTGACAGCCTTTGCGGTGCAGGGGTGAGTCAAGCGTTTACCGGTGAGGCGAGCGTTTGCCTTGGGACAAAGAACTAGGCTTAACAAGGCCTAGATTCAGGTTTCTCTTACCTTAGACCCAGGATTGCTGAGTTAACACTTTGTACCCCAGTGCGGGGCGCGCTGTTTCAATAGCCCGTTGCAAGGCGCGTTCAGCCTCATCAAGTAAAGTGTCGGGGAAGGTTATGCGCCCAGAAAGGGCACTAACCCCAGCAACGACACCAGGAAGCGCTAGCGAAGCGGCTTTTGCTTTTTGCAGAGCAGTTTCGAGCCCAGTGCCGGGCAGAATCACGGCATAAAAGCTGGGCGTTTCAAACCCTTCTTGGCTTCCTACGGCGTTAAAGAGACGACGTGCGGTATCTTGCGGGTTTCCCAACGGCAACCGAGAAAAGGCAATCACGCTGAGGTCTTGGTCGGGCAAGGCTTGGGAAAGTTCCCGAAGTCGTGCTTTTACATCATTTTGACGCTGTCCGCCCCGATTCTCGTCCTGTTGTTCCACGGGTGCCCCGCCAGCGGACGAAGAAAAATCTAGTTCTTCGAGTGTCAGCTCAGCCCATGGAGTGTCAGAGTTGCTCTTTGAGGCAGAGGCTAACTCCTGCTTGGGTTCTTCAAAGGTCTCAATATCAGGCAAATCGTAGTCCCAGTCCCAGGCTTTGGCCTGAACTGTTTCTGGATAGGACACCAGGGTTTGTTGTGACTCAGGGTCCAGGGCTGGAGTGTCGCCAGAGGTGGAATCCGAAGAAGTCCGCATCGTTGCGATTAACAAAAAGATTCCTGTTACCAACGTCAAAGCCGTCAAAAAGACACCCAAAGCCCGCATATCATTAAAGAGGTCGACTACGCCAAAAAACTGGCGGATTCCGGTCAGTTGCTGAGACGAGGGGGTATGGGGAATGAGAACAGAGGATTCCACTTGGGTAAAGAAATCTGGTTTCCAGGAGGGTAAGGGAACATAAGAGGTGGTTTCGGAGGTTGCCCTTGGTGCCGGGGGTGGGCCCCAATAAAATTCAGTGCCGAGCTGAGGGGAGCTGATGAAAACTACCTTCCAACGAGGGTCGTTCAGCAAGGTTTTTTGTAAAAGTGCCAAAGTATTGACTTGTGCCTCGGGTTGAGTGACGGTTGCCGCCACCTGCAAAGCCACCTGTTGAAGTGCTTGGTGCGAATGTTCCTGGGCTAAGTGCTTCTTGCCCCGCCAATCCTGTACTAGCCACAAGCTAAAGATGACCAGGCCTACAAAGACCACCACGGCGTAGATCCGCCACAATGTTGAGTTCATAGTCTTATTATATGTCAGGTCTTCTCGGGATAATCAAATATCCCGAAGAATTTCTAGCGCTTTTTGACGAGAATCTGCAAAAATTTCCTGCCAAGGAGGGGACAAAGATGCTGGAGCATTTGAGGCGGGTCCACCAGAGTGATGTCCACCAGAAGGGTGTCCACTCGACCAAGCGGCAAGCGGCCAAAGAGCTAGCCAGACTTCTGCTTGTGCCTTTGAAAGAGTCTGCGCGTAAGCTCGCCAGGTTTGCTCAGGCGCGGGTGCTGGTAGGCCTGACCATAAATTTTGCAGTTCCTTTTTAAGCTCTTTCCAGCGCTCGGCGCTCGCCAAAACTGACAACGAGGTCGAAGCCTTTCGGCTGGACGCTCTGCCTGTCTTACGGAGTTGCAAAGCCAGGCCCTCGCCATCCCAGGACTCAAAGTTCATCGACCAGGTTGCGACCCCGGTTTGTAGCTGTGTGCGATAACTCTGCAAAACGGCGTTAGTGTAGCTCAACCCGTGAGGGGTTTGCCAGCGTTGAACCGACGATGTTCGGAACGCAAAGCCGACCATTTGGCTGTCGAGAGGCTGTAAACGATTCGCCCGCTGGTCAAAGTATGGGTAAACGTACGTTCCCCGGGCATAGGTTTTAGCTTGGGGATAGGCAAAATCTAGGCCCCAAAGCAGGGCTTTTTGCGCCCCCCAGCGATAGGCGGCCTCGAGTGCTGAACCGGCGACTTGGCCGAACGGTGTCAACAGTTGGGGTAAATCCGGGTACCGTGCACCGATCCAGCGGTGCAGGGGCTGGGCACTCAAAAAGCGTAGTGTTGGGTTCGTCAAACGATTCAAAAGCGGCAGGGACGCAAGGTCAGCTAAAATGGGGATCTGGGAAGAAAACGCCGGTAAAAAATGCTGGTAGGACACCATTTGCCCGTCTAGGCTCACGATAAGGTCAGGTTCGATCCCACGGCACACCAGGGCGGGTAAAGCCGTATCGACGGCAAAAAGCCTATGGCTGGCCGGACGGTCATAGACAAGTTTACGGTTTGACGGGGCCTCTAAGGCCGATTCCAAACCGGGGCCAGCGCCAGCGATGATCACGGTATCCCAGGGCTCCCAGGCCAAACGAAAGGGTTTAAGTCGAGCCAGGTTCGTTAACGATTGACGAAGCCAGAGACGGCCCATTCTTGTCTGCGTTGATAAATCGCCTTTCCAGGAATCTTGCACCTGTTGCCAGGCGTGGTTCCAATCGCTCCTGTCAAAATCAGCGGTAGCTCGCCATTCCACGACCGAGAGAGTGCGATCCCACAAGGGAAGATGCCAGGTTTGCAAAAGTTGAATAAACTCTGACGGCGTCGAGGGAATAAAAACTGACGGGTGAGTCAAAATTTTTGTCCAGTCTGCCGAGCTTAAAGCCGCTTGCCAAAAAGCTAACCGAGGTTCGATGATCATAATCAGGGGTACCGTACGTTCAATCAGCCCCTGCAGGGCTTGGGGCGAAGGGCCTCCCCACAAAACTAAGGAACTTGTAGGGATACCTTCAAGCCACCTTTGGGCCTCTTTTGTTCGATCATAGGTTGAAAAACAAGCTGTAAGGGGTTGTTTCTCGGGAACGGGAGCCAGCAAGCTCCCATCACGAGCTTGCACCCAGGGGCCAGGCCAGGGCTGTAACAAAAGCAGTCCCTGTAAACCCGAAAGTTCTTGGGGTTGGCGAGTTTTTATGGCTTCAAGATTGCGGTGCCAGAGCTCGGTATTGGTCAAAGTAACCCTTCCCAATGGTCAAGCTCGTCTTCGTCAAACAGGGGCTGGCGGCCAGAAAACGATAAAACCTGGGCTAGTCGAGAGTCGGTTGCCCTGAGGGACCGAAGCCTTGCGAGGTTTTTGCGTAAAAGCTGTCGTCGTTCGTTACGGTCTGGCCAGGGGAAAGAATCGGGTCCTTGCAAGACAAAAGGTTTTTTAAGGGAGGGGGAACCCTTTGCCGCCAAAAGCAAGCTTTCGGCTTGGGCCAGAGGTAGCTCAACCATTGACTGCCAATGTAGGAGCGGTGGCTCGCCTAAAAGCCGAAAAACAGGTCGGGAAAAACGGTGGGGGGCGTCAAGCCACTCGGCATAGGTTTTCATCGCAGGACTGGTTCTACCACCGGGCAAGGCTAGACTTTGGGCCTGAAGGTTCTGCCAATGTCGAGTTTCGTCGGTATTGAGACGCTGACTAAGAGTGCTGAGTCGCTCGTCTACGGGGTGGGGTGACGCGTGTCTATACCCGCCAGCATAGGCTAAGTCCATACCAGCCACCAACACGGGGCCGGTTGTCGCGGCACAGGCCAGTTGTACCGCGCTGACAGCAACAGTCCCCTGACTGGGAACGGGCGGTAACAAGCCAGAAAACCCTGAAGCGAGTTCTAGCTCCCAAGCCTCACCTTGTGAAAAGTAGGCAACAGGATGGTTCTCGTGAATACGGTCTGCAGCCGAGGTCAGGGCACATAAAAGGGGAAGGGGGGTTTGGTTAACGGACCATAACAACTCGCGGGCGTACCAGCCGCCGTCTGTGGCGACGCCGAGGTCAGGGGTAAGCCCATGCGCAACGAGAAAACGAAGGCTAGAGGGCAGGGCCCACAGTTCATACCGCGAACGATAGCGTTTTAACCAGGGGAGCAAGGCGGTTAAACTCGGTCCCGAAGCCGCTACGATAAGGGGAGCATCACCGGGAACCAAGCGAAAAGGCGTCTGCCACCTGAGAAGGTTGCGCACAGCGTTTCGCCCAAAGCGCCTGCCAAAGGCCGCCCTGGTCAGCCACGAACCTTGAAAAAAGCGGAAGGTTTTGCGAAACGTCTCGACCCACTCCCTGGTAGCGTCCGGTGCGGCCCGCTCAAAGTGAGGCCAGCAGAGCAATTTTACCCCCTGCGGCCCTTTGTCGTAGAGGGTATCTTCGATCACGTTTTCGAGCGGGCCGCACGACGGGGACCACAGCTGGGAGGCCCCCGCTTTTTCGAGCTCGGCAAAGCAAGAACGTGAAGCGGTTAGGACTACCACGGTGGATTGTGGGTAAAGCTCCTTCCAGGCCCGCGTTAAAACGCCGGTCACATCACCGATTAAAAACAACGTGTCAGCCGCTTGTTGCTCGCTAACCCACTGACAGGCTTCTTCTTGTGGCGACCTCAAAGATTGGACGGTTCTTTCGCAAACTAAAACCTGACGCCGACCCTGGCGCTCGACAAGCGAGACGGGAAGATCACTCATAGCGTATTTAATCCCACAGGGGGGACGAGTTCGAAGCCGAAATAATGACACTCTGCCACGGCTGGTCATCGACCCAGGGAAGGGCGCGCTTGACTTGGTGCAAGAGAAGCTGGGGGTCCATTCGCGCGGGTAACAAAAAGACGCTATGAAGAGTTTGGGGGTCGGCCCAGGCGGCCCCCGAGTCTCCGGCCAACTCCTGAAGGGCTTTCCAGGTACGATGCAAGTAGGCCTGGGTGGGTTGGCCCTGAAGTTCTGCGGATTCAAGGAAAGGCTCTAGGGGCAAACTGAGGTGTAAAAGCCGGTGACCTTGACCCAAGGGACGTTGAAAGCGTGCTTTAAGGTCTGCTGGTTTTTCAGGAAGCCCTGGGGCCAAACGCTTGATCAGGTGATTATGCCAGGTAAACCAAAGGGAGTTAAATTCTTGGTCTTCTAAATCAAACAGTGGTGGACTTGTTAGCAGGATTCCCCCGACAAGCTCGTGCCGGGTCGTGGTAAGCGGTAAGGCAACGGGGACGGTGACCGAAAGGCCACAAGCTTTTAAAGCCGGAGTCCAGCGCTCTACTTCTGTAGGTCGCAACAGGTGAACTCTTCCCGTCTGCCACAACAATTTCACTTCGGAACTGAGTTCCAAGAGAGTTACAAGCGCGGTGTTAGCTTCGGTACAGGCCGCTAACCGAAACCGCTGACCTTTTCGGTCGAGTAATAACAGAGCCGCTGGGTTTAACGAAAGAAATTCTGCCGTGCGGGCAAACGTCTGAAGAACCGCATCGGCATTTTCTTGGACAGAATCATCGAGATAAACTAGAAGATCCCGATGAATCAGACCTTGAAAGGGTTTTTTTTTTCCTGAGCGGCTCTTTTTTTTCGAGCCTCATCCAGTAAGCCCATTATTCGACCAAACCTAACTCTTCAAACAGTTTTTTATACACTTCAAAATGTTCTGACTCGGCGAACTCTTGAATCTTTTCGTCGGGCAAATTCGCCAAAAGCTTGTCCATGTAACTCAAAACCGCTTTAAGTTCGCTTTTTAGCTGGGGTGAAACCTCGTCGCCCGAAGCGGCCGGAGCAACCGGCTCGGGTTCAAGAGCTACAGCGGCTACGGGTTCGTAGGGCTCTGCATTAAATAGATCCAGGTCATTTTCGGTTTCGGGTGAGGGCTGGGTTTCAAGCTCGGGTTCAAGCTCGTTGTCCAACTCTGGGCTTAACTCTTGTTCACCTTCAGTCGAAGTCGCAACCGGTTCAGGTTCAGCGGCTACGGTCTCTTCTTCTAGCTTGATCTCATCATCAAAAGGAATGTCGAGAATCGGCGATTCAATTTCAAAGACTGAGCTTGAGACCTGTTCCATCTCAGCTTCTTCTTCAAAAACACCTTGCTCAAACAGGTTGTCAGCTTCTTCTTCTGAGGTTTCTTCTTCTGAGGCTTCGGCTTCGAATGCTTCACCCAGCAAATTGTCTGTGGCGTCCTCGTCGAGCGGTTCAGGCAGGTCTAACTCTTCGGCGGTGTCAAGCTCTGGTGAGTCAAGCTCTGCCGAAAAGTCCTCTTCGAGTTCAATACTCTCGGGAACACCCAAGTGAGTCTCGCCAGGCAGAGGAAGATCGGCAGAAACCTCGGGGAAGTCCAGGTCTTGGCTTTCGGCTGACACCTCTTCGTCTGCCAAGGCGGTTCCTGCCAGAAAATCCTCGGCGTTGGTGGTCTCGGGTTCTGTCGAAGCTTCAGGTGCTTCGACGGGAGCTCCTTCGGCATCAAAACTAATGAGTTCTTCAGATTCCTCGGGTTCCAGGGTTTCGCCCGTGAGTTCGGTTTCATTGATTTCGGCTGTCGAGAAGATGTTGTCCAATTCGTCGCCGGTAAGGGCAATGGTTTCGTCCTCGTCCTCGTCAAAGAACCCGTGATGTGCCTTGGGAGCAAGGTCCGCCACCGGAGCTGATTCGACACCGGGAACAACCTTGATGGTTGAAAGTTCTTTTTTCAAATCGCTGAGTTCTTGTTTGATAGAACTGAGTTCCGACTCAATTTTCAAGAGCACTCGGGCCGCTAAGTCTTTGTCCTCGGGCGTCTGTGACGGGGGGACAGACGCAACTGACGGAGCTGGTGCCTCGGCAATCCCTTTCGTAAGGTCATTTTCTAAAGCGATGATTCGTTCCATGTCCATTTCATCTTCCGCGTCCAGAAGGGTTTCTTCAAAAATGCCGTCTGGTTCTAAAAAGAAGTCTTTAGCTTCGCTTTCGAGAATGACAGGGGCTGGTTCTTCGTTGAGACGCAAATCATCTTCCTTTACATCGGCAAAAATAGCAACCTCGGGCGCGGCTTCAGGTTCCGAGTCAAGCTCATCCTTACCGGGGAACTCAAGCTCAGGGACTTCAAGCTCGGTTTCGGGGACTTCAAGCTCGGTTTCATCAAGATCGGGAAATTCTGAAGGCCCGGCAAGTTCTGTAAGATCAGCCAGATCGGGTAAATCGGTAAGGTCTGGGAAGCTCGGTAACTCGGAGTCAACGCCAAGCCCCGCGTTCAGATCGTTCCCTGCTTCAGTAGCTAAGTCATTTTCACTTTTAGCTTCGGGTTCGGGTTCCTCATCCAAACCAAAATCCCCAAATTCCGACAGGTCGACCTCTTCGGCACCGGCGATGGCTTCAACTTTCGTCTCAGGATCCTCTCGTTTGACCTGGGCGCCTTCTAAGATCTCGAGCTCGCGGTCGTCGATATCGTCCTCGATTTCTATATCGATATCCAGAAATTCTTCTTCAGGTTCGGCTTCTAAGGTGGTGGGTGCTAGCGTTTCGTGGGGCGCTGCCGGTTCCTCGGCTTCTTGAAAATCAACAAAATCGTCGAGGGAAACCTCGTCAAACTCGCCCGAGACATCTTCTAAGCCAGGCTCCTCGACGCTTAAAGGCGGCTCCTCAACACTCAAGGGGCCCTTGTTGAACTCATCTTCTAGCGAAAGATCAGGGATACCGCTGTCGAGCGAGGGAAAATCGTCACTAGCCTCTTCGGTCAGGTCGAGGTTAGCCAATTCTTCATGTGATAAAAAATCTAAATCGGGGGCCGCCTCTGCGGGTTCTATCGCTTCGGGCGGTGCTACAGCCTCGGGCTGTTCATCGGTTTGCTTTACCCAGACGCCAAACGGATCCTGTGCCGCTTGTTCTGCGGCAGATCCGGCTACTTCCGCAGACGAGGCGGAAGAAAGGGTTTCGTTCTCGGCATCCTCAGCGTCGAGGGAAATCTCCTCAAAAGAAAAGGAGTCCAGATCGTCGAGTTCAAAATCCTTATTTTCAGGCATAACGGCACTCCTCCGGCGATGGGGTTCTATTATCTATCGGCATCCGGGCCAGTCTTACTTTATCATACTGGATACGGTTTTGTTTAGCTACGCTTTTTTTTTGAGTTTCTTCATGCTTCTTCCGTTAAAAAGGCTATGAGGGGAAATAAAATCATTCTCGCCGCATGGAGTGCCTTGGCGGTTTTCTGTGTGATCCAAGTCATCTGGGGACCTTTAGGTGTTCTTCAGACCAATCAACTACAAACCTATGAGAAAAAACTTGATAAGCGACTTGCCGACCTTCAAGATGAAAACGAGAGTTTGTGGCGCCAATATGACTCACTTCGCATCAGCGAGGGGGCTGTGCGTTTGCAGGCTCGGCAGTTAGGGTGGTTTGCCAAAGGTGACATCCCCGTTCGTGTTTTGTCGGGTCCCGCCTTGGGCAGTGGCTTTCATGAAGAGGTTTGGAGGGCCTATCGCCCCCATTTGCCCACCGATAACCTCAGCTTGTTCTTTCGTTCCGCCTGGTTTTTGCTGTTTTTTTTCTTTTACCTGGTGTTTTTCTTTGTGGACAAACTACGAGCGATGCCCGCCAGGCCTCAGACCTTTCGCCCCTTTGCCAAGCCGCAAAAAGCGGGAGTTGAAACGGCGGGGGTGCAAAAAGCGGGGGTGCAAGAACCGCCGGTTGAACCCGTTTTGGCAAAAGTTCAGCCTGAAAACCCAAAAACGACCAAGTTGCTTCCTGATGAGATTCCTCGCTTGCCTACCATTCGCGTGTGGGAAAAACAGGCGCCTGAGCCGATCTGGCGCGCCGAATTCCCCCAAATTCGTTCAGAACACTAGATTGTCTTCGAAAAAGAGGGTATCATAACCCGTCTAACCTCATAAGGAATGTATGAAATTCGAAGATTTTCCTTTACACGATAAAATCCTTGACGGGATTCGCGAAATTGGTTTTACCGAACCAACTCCCGTTCAGGCCGAAACGTTCGGCCTTCTTTTTCAAGGCAAGGATATCGAAGCCCAGTCCCAAACCGGGACGGGAAAAACAGCCGCCTTCCTCATCGGCGGCTTTCATCTGCTCATGTCTGATCCGAAATTTCAGGGCCGCAAGATGCTCGTGATTGCCCCAACGCG
>JAJXVP010000325.1 GCA_021782055.1 bacterium
GGGGTTCAAGCCACCCTCGACCTGAAGGACTTTGTGACCACCACCCTACCCTCCGGCCACCGAAAGCTTGTCAAAGATATTCTGGTTCAATTTATTCGCAATTCGTTTGTCCATGGCCTCGAACCGGCCGAAGAACGACACGCCCGAAAAAAGCCCCAGGCAGGACGGATCAAGATCATCTGCCAAGATCGAGGGCCGTTTTTGTCGCTTTCGTATCAAGATGATGGTCGAGGCCTTGACCCCGACCGCCTTCGCCAGACGGCTGTCAAAAAAGCCCTAAAAAATTGGGATACCCGTCCCGACCACGAAATCTTCGAACTAATTTTTGAAAACGGCTTTTCCACGGCGGCCGAGGTCTCAGTTCATGCCGGTCGTGGTGTTGGACTTGGCTTGGTTAAGACTCGGATTGAAGCCAGCGGCGGCAAAGTTTCGGTTCGCTCGGCCTCCGGGCAAGGAATCGCCTTTGACATCGAGCTTCCCAAGGGCTAAGATGACAAATCTATGGACGGTTTTTCGCTTGACCTTGGACAAAAACTGCAGGCCTATGCCCAGGAGCTGGAACGCACCGCGCTCCCCAATCTCAAAACCTCCTTTCGTAACTTCACCAGCATCTATGTGGCCTTTCTGGATGTTCTGAAAAAGAAAGGCCTTTTAACCGAAGACCCCTACGAATACGATACCAAAATCTCTGAAATCACCCCTATCGCCAATGACCCGTTCATCGAATCGCAAAAAACCACGGTTTTGAGTATTCGCTTACACAGCTTTCGTAACCAGCTCAACTTTCTCAACGATTTTTATCAGTTCAGCCTCGATTTCTTGAGTTTGTCCCGGCTCAAGGCACTGTCACAGTTCAACCGGTTTGTCCGTTGGGATTCGCTAACAGAAACCAACGCCGAGGCAAACACGCGGTTAGTCGCCGAAGTCTCGTCGCGCATACGCAAGGGCGACGATGTTTCGACAGGCCTCATCAACGATATGCTGGGTCAGTTAGCCACCTACCAGACAAAGATTTTCGACGATCTGAAAAAGATCACCTTTTACAAGCGCGAAGAGTACAAGTCACTGATTAGGACCACGTTTTGGGAAGAACTTCGCTTGAGTCCTGAAGAGTGGGCGGGGAACAGCGATAACGTGCAACTGCGCATACGAAAAGAATTCGCCAACCACGTCAAAGGTCAGCCGTTTATTCCCGAGTTAATCAAAGAGCTGTTAGATGAAGACCTCACCAGTGCGGGCGGCACCCTGAAAGAGGAGCTTTTACGCAAGCTCACCGTAACCCCAACGATCAAAGAAAAGCCAAAACAGGTGATCGACTACAAAGCCTTGGTTTTAGAAGCGGTGCGAACCCTGGCCAGCCTCAACATTCCCCTCGAAGCCGCCGTGAAAAAGCTCAAAACCAACACTCTCGTGCTCGAGGATGATCGTTTAACGATGGGTAAGCGTTTTCGGCGCTGGCTGGCGAGTCTGGTTGGTATCAAGCCGCAGCCTCGAATGTACGAAATCGAAACCTATGATGTTTCAACAGGTTCGACCAAAACGGAAACTATCGATTTTGAAAAATTTACTGACGAGGTCATGACGCGAACCCGGATTCTTGTGAACCTTGCCAACCGCGCGAGTCCACAGTTTGGGGCCATGAGCCAAAAAGCAGAACCAGAAATTCTTGAAACCTTTGATCGCTACTTTCTCGACTTAACCAAGTTTAATGAGCGTTTTGTCGGTCTTGATGTGTACTTCAAAACTGAATCGCCCAAAGAAAAGCGGGCGCATATTCGGGGCATCAAGGCTGAAATCTCTCAGGTCAAAACAACCTTGGCCAACGCCAACAAGCTCAAGCACGAGTACGTTGCCGCACGCGAAGAACAGGAACAGCTGAAAAAGCTGGGCATTTCGCTTAACCCCTAAAGTTTCCCTTTACCCCTAATCTTGAGCGGGTTTAAGCCCGGGATACTTGCCAACCAACCGCAAGTTCAGCGACACCTTGCCCAATTCCTCCCAAGCCGCCTCAAACTCACTGGCGTTTTCGGGCAAGGAGACATCAACGTAAAAGGAATATTCCCAGGGTCGCCCATGAATGGGACGCGACTCAAGCTTTTTCATGTTGAGCCCGTGCTGGGCAAAAACAGCCAAGCACCGCGACAACGCCCCAGGATGGTCGGGGGTTGAAAACAACAACGAGGCCTTGGTGGGCTTGCCGACGGGGGCAGTACCTAGGGGGCCCAACAAAAAGAAGCGGGTAAAATTCTGATGATTGGTTTCGACCCCCGCCTGCAAAATGGTCATACCCCAGACTTTTGCCGCTTCGGACGAGGCGATAGCCGCCCAACGCCTGTCGTTGGTTTGGGCAACATGCGCCACACTGCCAGCGGTGTCATAAAAAGGCACGGCCTCCCAGCTTGGGTGGCTTTCTAAGAACCGTCGGCTTTGCGCCAGGGCCTGAGGGTGCGAAAAGACCCGCTGGATGTCAGCAAGCGCCGTCCCCGCAAAGCCAATCAGGTTATGTTCGACCCGCACCTGGGTTTCGGCCAGGATTTCTAGCTGGGTGTACTCTTGTAAAAGGTCGTAGTTGTCTTGGATGGGCCCCGCTAAGGCGTTTTCAAAGGGGAGCATGGCAAAGTCAATTTGACCAGCTTCCACGGCTTGAAAGACTTCCCGAAACGTCTTGAAGGGGACGGCCTCGGTGCGGGATGGGGGGAACAACGTAAACACCGCCATTTCACTAAAAGCCCCCCGTTCGCCTTGGTAGCCCACCTTAAAGGCGCCTGGCTGAGAAGCAAACAAATGGGTTTCGGAATTTTTGGCGGTGGTCCCGTGGTCCACGTTGCGAAAGGTGTGGCCTTCGGGGGGTTTGGGAGCGCGCCAAAGCTCACGTCCAAGAACGCCGGCAAGAGCCTTTACCGCTTGGGCGAGGGTTTTAGCGTTGGTGCCAACGGGAACGGCAAGCAACGTCGCGCCGGCGGCACAAGCCGCAAGGGTCAAGGGAATTAAGTCGTCGGGGTCAGGGTTCCCAGCAAACCAGCCCCAGGGCTTAAGGTTTTGACGGTGACGGGCGGGGTAAGTCGACAAAGCAAAGCTGGTATCTAACAGCCAGGGCGAATCTGAATTGTTGACGGTGTGGTCGAACCCTGAGGTCAGGCTTAAAAGAATGCGGCCACTGTCAGGGTCACGCCATGGTCCACCGGCGGGGCCTTCAAAAAGGGTTAAACCAGACTCACGCGCAGCGGGTGGCGGCGTAAACGGGATTAAAGCTGCAGCATAACCGGCTTCGCGAAGGTCTCGCCACGCCGAGGCGGTCCAAGCTTGAGCAGAGGGTTCCAGACATGCCAGCAACACCACATTGGCGGTCGTGACGCGGTCCAGGGAGGTAAGGTACATGCGGTCAGCCTACC
>JAJXVP010000326.1 GCA_021782055.1 bacterium
TCGCTATGGGTAGGCCTAATTCAAAAAACGCCTGGGGAGCTTTGGTACCACAGTCAACCAAAAGATGGTCTTGTCCTTTTATAATGAGGAGGTTGGTTTGGTACTGCCGTTTCGAGAAGGCACTGCCAACTCCAACAAAAAACAAACTTAAGCGGCCGTCATTGGTTAAGGACAGCTTTTGATCCGTCAACGCTCGGACCGTAAAGGCGTGGGAGGACTCCACTTTTTTCATACTTGCACTTTCCACCAGGATGTTTCTTTCAAGGTTGTTTTACCTTATTCAGAATTACTATAATTCGACCTGAACGGAATATCAACAAGAAAAGCATAAAAAGCACTTATTGCGGTCTGGAACAAGGAGATTTACAATAGAAGAAGAGGGGGGAGTCATCATGAAACCGGATAAAAAGCTCCAGTTTGTTGAGATTTTACGAATCGAGATGGAAGACCTGAAAAAGGACATTGAACTGCTCATCTCGGAAGCCGAAAAGGCCAAGGTCGTCGAGCGCATCAGCAACTACGTTTTTATGGAAAATCTCTCGGTCTTTCGCGATGAAATCGTAGCGGTTGATTCCCTCGAGGCCTTTTTGGAAGCCTCATGCATTAATGGCTGTATGGATGTCGATGATCTGAGGGACAAACTGCGGGATCAGATGCACGGCAAGATTAAAGCTTTGCGTATGCCAACACAAATGCTGGAATGGGTCGACCGCAAAATCGACAAAGCCTACCAATACCTGATGCGGGCTTAAATTGGTTTGCTGGGCTTAAAGTGATTCACTGGCCAGGGGAGGGAGCTTCGGCTCCCTTTTTTCTTAAATATATATTACCAACCTTTGTTAAGTAGTATTTCAAGGTTTTCGCTTTATTTCATTCATTTATGTAGTTTAAAATTTTTGCTTTAATTTGTTTAAAGTATTTATACAGAAACAAATAAATAAAAAATACTAAGGGTTTTGTACTTTATTGAAAAAATCGACATATAAAATACATAAATGTAATAAGTCCATTTATATTCTTCAAAATATGAAAATTATGTCTTTCATTGCCCCGCCGTTGCTAGTATTCTCGCTTTAGAACTTACAAAGGAGGAGGGAGATGAAACGTTTCCTTCAGATGTTTCTGGCGGTTGCCTTCTTAGGACTGCCTGTTTTAGGTTTTGCGGCACCCGCTGTCGCAGAAAAAGCTCCAGCGACACCGATTGGAGCTGTCACGGATCTGACTTCGTGGGCGAATAACGGCAATGTGGTCTTGAACTGGAAAGACCCTGCCGGAGCTTCGGCCTTTCAGATTACCTACACTGGTGCTGACGGAGCCGTTCAGACGCAGATGGCCAAGCCGGGGGACGGTAAGGCCGGAGTCACCGTTTCGAGTGACCTCCCTCAGGGGGGGACCGCCGCTACCAACGTCGATTTTACCGTTAAAGCGGTAGGAAGTGACGGCAAAACGATGTCACCAGGAGTTAAGACGTCAGCGTACGCCTACACCCTCAACGATGGTGACACCGCCTGGATTTTAATTTCGGCGGCCATCGTTTTGATGATGACGATACCTGGTTTGGCCTTGTTCTACGGTGGCATGGTACGCCGCAAGAACATCCTGACAACGATTTACTATTCGTTGGGTTCTGTTTTGGTTGTGAGCGTTCTTTGGGTGGTTGTGCAGTACAGTTTGGGCTTCAGGGGTTTCGGTAACGGTGGCTTTATAGGCGACTTATCGGCGTTTATGCACAACGGGGTTCTGTTTGCCGCCGGTCACGGGCAAAACACCCAGCCGTGGCATGGGGCTCCTACCATCCCCGAAAGTGTCTATTCGATGTTCCAGCTGATGTTCGCCATTATTACGGTGGCCCTGATTTCGGGTGCCATTGTCGAGCGCATGAGCCTTACCGCGTGGCTGATCTTTTCGGCAGTGTGGTCGTTGATTGTCTATGCACCTTTGTCGCACATGGTGTGGGGCGGTGGTTGGTTAGCTAATGGCTTGGGATCGTTGTTTGGAAAAGAGGCGATTGCCAATGGTCAAGGTGCCATTGACTTTGCCGGCGGTTTGGTCGTTCATACCTCTTCGGGTATCTCGGCCTTAGTCTTGGCCCTGATGCTGGGACCTCGTGTCCGTTACGGCAAAGACCCGGTGGTGCCCAACAACATTGCCTTTACCTTTATCGGGGCATCGCTGTTGTGGGTGGGTTGGTTTGGTTTCAACGCTGGTTCGGCTGTAAGTGCTGGAACTTTGGCGGGCAGTGCCTTCTTTGTTACCAATACCGCGACCGCCATGGCAGGCTTGACGTGGGTGATTATTGAGTATATTCACCACAGAAGACCTACGGTTGTCGGTGCCGTTACCGGTGCGGTGGCTGGCCTCGTTGCCATCACCCCCGCTTCTGGTTACGTAGACGCTACGGGAGCTTTGGTTATTGGTATCGTGGTCGCGATTGTGTGTTACATGTCGGTAGCCTTCTTGAAAAAGGCCATGGGCTATGACGACTCGTTAGATACTTTTGGGGTTCACGCCATGGGAGGTATGACGGGTGCCATTCTTACCGGTATGTTCGCCAACCCCGAGATTGGGACCTATTTCAGCGGCAAGCCCGTACAGAGCTTGTTCTACACCGGCAACTGGACACAGGTTGGCATTCAGGCAGTGTCGGTGCTGGTAGCTGTTGTCTTGGCCGTGGTGGGAACTATTCTCAGTTACGGCATTACGAGGATCTTCACCAAGGTTCGTGTCGAACCTCAGGAAGAAGTGACGGGCTTGGACCTGTCCCTGCTGGGCGAAAAGCAGGGTGAGCGCTAAGGAGGCATCACCATGAAGAAAATTGAGGCCATTGTTCGTCCCGAAAAACTCGAGGACATTGTTGAAAAGCTGGAGTCCTTGGGCCACTCGGGAATCACCGTGACCCAGGTAGAAGGCCATGGACGCCAAAAGGGAATTGTGGAGCAGTTCCGGGGCAAGGAATACAAACTGTTATTCATCCCCAAGGTAAAAATCGAAGCGGTCGTCAAGGACGAGCTGGTTGAAAAGGTGATTGAAGTTATTGTTGCAACTGCCTATACCGGCAACGTGGGCGACGGCAAGATCTTTGTGTCCGACATGAAGGACGCCGTTCGGGTTCGTACCAAGGACCGGGGCGAAGCCGCCGTCTAAGGCGACTTACAAGAATTAGACATTACTAAACGGGCTGGCTATTTCGTCAAAGAAATAGCCAGTTTTTTTTGACGTCTGGTGGTCATTCATCGTCCCCATAGAAAAGCTTATTGATTTCGGCATCCTCACCCATAAGGCCCTTGGGTACTTTTATCGTTACCGCTAAAAGTCCCAGTTGCCGACGGGGTTCGGGCTTATGGGGGACAAGATCCACCAGGGGCAGGTTATTTTTGGCGATGA
>JAJXVP010000327.1 GCA_021782055.1 bacterium
ACTGACTCTGACCGCGGAGAATGACTTTGTGGACTTCGTCAATACAACCGAAAGTACCCGGATCAAAGACCTGTACCTTTTTCCGCGCGACGACTTGTAAGCTTTTTTTTCTTCTTTTTGGCCTTGGAGTTCCTGGGTTCGTTTCAGCGCAAACGGCCGGCACTCCCGCCGAGGCTCCAGCCAGTTTATTTCAAACACAATTAGGGAGTGCTGCCTTTCAAGCAACAGCCTTGGGAACTTGGACAGAACACTTGGGTTTCGGCTGGGGGGCTGGTTTTTCGTCACAAGGAACAGCCCCGTTTATGGGGTACCCTGGGTATGACCAGGGGTTTATCTTTCAACAGCTACCAGACTTTGACCTGACCTTGTGGCTACTCCACCGGTACTACTTTCAGGTCGGTTATCATGGGGCCTTTACCAACAACACCTTTTTACTGGGCTACCTGGGACGCGATAACGAGCTTTTTCGTTGGGCAAAGCTCGGGAGCACAGCAATCGGGGTTCCTTCGCGAGCAGATCTTCCGGTACCTGCGGGCCAACAAGGTAACCCCGCCTTGGCCTTTGAGCTAGGGACACCGTCGTCGGTGCATGACTTTTTAGCGCGGTACGAAGACAATAATACCGTCACGAAAGTTTTTTACGGGTCACGAGAAGCCAATACGGCAGTGATTGACCCCACAAGTTGGATCCGGGGCCGCTTTTTTAGCTTACCAACCTCGGTTGCTTTACCGACGACACTTTCGGTTCTGATTCAGGACCCTGCCGGTAGTACCGTCATCCCCAGCGTTCCTTCTGGCGACCCTGGTTGGTTAAGTTCTCTGAGTGGTCTGCATGTCCGACCGGCGACCTCGGCCGAAGTGTATCTCGACGGGACTCATGGTCTGGTTCAGCTCCCTGCTACCAGCACCAAAATCTTATTGGTAACCTGGAGCGGAGCCGGGGCCTCCTTTCAAGATCCTGTCTCGGGCCAAACCTATCAAGGGTTGAGCTTGCCCGGTCAAAGCGGATTTTGGTATGTGCTTTATCTTCCCGGTTCCTATTCTCCCTTTGAAAACAAAAACACCTACCCATTGCCCGCCGGAACTCAGGCTAATGCCCTGTTCTCGGTCACCAATAACGATTCGTTGACGCCTCTTTCGGGTTATACCTTTTCGTGGATTCCTAGCCAAAATTTCTTTACCTTGACGAGTACCTCGGGAACCTACCCTAACCTGCCCTTTTTGAATGCCACCTCTAGTCCCGGCGATTTGTATAAACCCAACCCGACGATGACTCCACAGGGTCCCGCCCTCAACCTCGAAATTCAGGTAACTTCATATGCGACCCAGACAGTTTCAAACTCGATCAATTTGGGAACAGGAATCTTACCAGGGAGCGTTGTCGTAACCCGAAACGGCCAAAGTGTTCCCGGAGCCGTGTATGACCCGGTTACCGGAACCCTGAACTTAGGCTTACCCCTGTACGACTCGGACCAAATTGTCGTGACCTACCAAACCGCCAACCAATTTTCGACCCCAACCGATTTGCGCCTCTACCAGGGGAACCATTGGGACTTGGGCACCAATCAGAGTCTTGAGGCCGCTGAAAGCTTTCAATGGAACCTTCAACAAAACCGTTTCACCACCCAGGATTCTCAAGCCCCCGGTTCGATTTCGAGCGCCTTGGAATGGAAGGGGCATAGTGGTGACTGGAGCTGGCTGGTCAATACCACCGGAGCGGCAGTTCTGGCCGACAGTACCGGTTACCGGGAATTGGCAGGGTTAAATTCTCAAGGAACCACGGCAAACCTGAGCAGTCAAACAGTCCGTCCCTCCGAAGCTCCCCAAACCCTGGCTTCGTCCTACACCCCTGGGCTAACGCCCTTTTCGGCCACCGATTTTAATCGCGGGGCCCTGCTTTACCGCGACTACTGGAGTCTTGACCCCCTTTCGGGGGCCATGGTTCTGGCAAACGGCGGTAGTCCCGGTAACGAAAACCCCAACGCCCCCTTAGTCCCCTATGGAAGCAACGGGTGGACAGGGCCCTACCTGATGCTTGGTTACGAAGGAAAAACCGATCGAGTGCTCAGTATCGAGTCGCAGTTAGGCGCCAATCAATGGGCGGGAGCTCAAGTGGTCTTTGATCGCGGGCTACCCCGCGATTTGTCGGGGACAGATGCGATCCGTTTGGATATCTGCCTACCGGATACCCTGCCCCCCGGCACCCGAGTATTTTTTCAAGCCGGTAGTGTCGGCGAAGACATTGATGGCACAGGGAGTGTCGCGCAGACCACAGGAGGAACCCGTCCCGGCATGACGTTCTATGACCAAACCCGAGGCGAAACCGTCGATTATCCCCTTCCCGAAGGGTCCACCTGGACCAATGATGGCAACGGCGATGGGGTTTTGTCACGGGACGGCTCTTTGCTTACCCGGGAGCTAACCCCACTGTTAAACGGCACCGATGGCATTCAAGGCGGTGCCGACCCTACAGGAGCTTTAAGTTTAACCAGCACCAACTGGCAAGAACTGACACTTCGCCTCACCGATGCCGAACGAGCTCTTTTACGATCGGCAGGGGGCTGGCGCATCGTTGTCGTGAACCCCGGGTCTGCCTGGAGCACCCCCGCTCGCGTTCTGGCAGAATCGGCCGAGTTTGAAGGCTCGGCCTTTGCTCCGCAAACAACTTCGGGCTCAAGCGGTACAACCGTTCGTGAAATCCCCGAAACGTCAGAAATCTCCCCTGCACCTCAAAGTCTTGAAAGCTTGTACCCCGAAATTTCAAACCGCTTTAATGCCTCGGCCCTCAATATTCAGGTCATGGAGCTCTTAGCCGCTTCTGATTACTCGCTGATCGCGACTATCTCGCCGTTTCGGTACCAGGTTTGGGGCCAGCTTGTCTTTTATTACCGGTATGCCGGAGGTCTGCCCGGAACGGTAACCCTGACCGCCGCAGACCCCTCGGGACACGGCCTGAGTGTGTCTTGGAACCCCGTCGCCGGAGCTACCACCAACTGGCACAAGGCCGTGATTGACCTCAAAGCCATGACCCTGCAAGTGGACGGCGTTACCCAAGGTTCTGTTCACTTAGACTCAAGCTCTTCGGAATGGGATCACCTGACCTTAAGCTCAAGCGGTTCCCAGGGGGTTACGGCCTATTTTGCCGAAATTCACGCCGAAGATCCACTTTGGGAACTAAAAGGAACCGTCCGTGCCTCGGGAACCTGGCAACAGCCCCAAGCCTGGAAAGTTCAAAACGTTTCACTGGTCAGCGGCACGCAAGTGACGGCCACAACCACAACGAGCGGAAGTACCGCGGCGCAACCAAGCTGGTCAGGCGAAAGCGATGTTGTTACCAATATTTTAGGTTCACGGTGGAATGTGCAAACCACCAGATCG
>JAJXVP010000328.1 GCA_021782055.1 bacterium
GACTTTAAAATTTATCATTCAAGAGTATCCACATTCACCTCAACTGAAGTTGTACCTGTTGGAAGAGGCTAAAATAGCCGACTACCAGGGAAATTCCACCCAAGTCCTCAAGCTTAGTCAACAACTACAAGATCAATTTCATGAAACAGCCGAAGCCCAGGAAGCTTTGTACTTAATGGGCATGGTATACTTGAATCGGGGGGAACCGCTACGCGCAGAAGGGTATTTTTATACCCTCATGGAACATCTGGGTAACGGACAGTCTTCCGGTCAAAAAGATTTGTATTGGCGGGCGCTTTTAGCTCGTGGCTTGGCCTTTTTAGACGGGGGCAAGACAGATTTGGCACAAGCTAGTTTAAAAAGACTTCTGAATGAAAGTCCTGACGGACCTTGGACCGGAGCCGCTTGGTCGGCCTTAGGGGCGGTCTTGTTTCGGGAGGCTCAATATGAACAAGCGTCGCAAGCTTATGCCCAAGCTGTACCCCACTTAAAAATGCCTGATCAGGAAAACGCGGCGTGGCATCAGGCTCAAGCCCTAAGTTCAGGACAGTTATGGGATAAGGCGGCCGCCGCCTATCAAAGTTTTGTAAAAACTTACCCCCAATCCGCTCATAACTTAGAAGCTTTGTTTTTGCAAGGCCTGTCCTTAGCACGACAAGGTAAGAATCAACAGGCTTTGGCGATATGGGGTCTAGAATTGCGGCACCCCTCTTTGCGATTATCCCCGGAATGGTGGGAAGAAGCTGCCGTAGCCGAGCTCAAACTAGGACAAGTTTCACAAGCGTGGCAACGCTTGGAAGAAATGGCCAAGGTTTATCAGAAACAACCCCAAACCGTCGCTGAGCTTTTTAACCGTTGGGCTCAAACGGCGCAAAGTCTGGGAAAGGCTGAAGAGGCTCAGAAAGCTTATACCTATGTAGTGGTTCATTACCCCCAGACCAAAGCCGCTGAAACCGCCTTACCTCAAGCGGCAGGGGCTCTAGTTCAGCCCGGTGGTGACTTGCACCAAGCTTTTTCGCGTTATGCCCAGTACTTTGAAACCTATGGACACACGATGGAAGCGGTTTCTGTGTTAAAAGCAGCCTGTCTTCAAATAAGCCAGACGTCTCCCCAGGGCTTTGCGGAGTTTACCCAGCTCGCCAAGAAATGGAACCTTTCTCCAGAAGCCCAAGCAGAATTAGACTTACAGTGGTGGAAGAGCAGGATTGATGCCGACCCCACCTCGGCCCTGGCGGCTTTGGACCATTTAGCGAGAACTGCTCCTTGGGCTTCACAACGATCTGAGGCTTTGCGTACGGCAGGCCTTTGGGCCATGCGTCAACAAAAATGGGATCAAGCCAGAGCCTTTCTGAAAGCGGCTAGCCATTTAGGGGACGATTTGTCCATCTTTGAAGCTCGACTTTCCTTGTCGGACTTAGCGGTCCAGCAAGGCGAAAAGGAAAATGCGGCACGACTTTTAGAAACGGCTGTACTTCAATCGGGAGAAGGTGTTCCTCAGGCGTTTCGTGTTCAGGCTTTAAAAAAAGCCCTTTCACTTTGGCAACAGCTCAATCGACCAGACGACGTTCAAAGGGTTCAAAGTCGGTTAAGGCAAGTAGAAGCTACACCCTAGTACTTTACAGTTTGCTCGGTGTTCTGTATAATTTCCTGTCTTTAGGAGGCCGCTTTGGGTATTTGCTTGGATAAAATTGTGGATTTTGACGGCAATATTTATGAAGTCACCAATGCCGTGATTCGCCGTTCCCGACAAATTACGGAAGTCGGCGATGATGATCTTGAAAAAAATAACTTTAAAATTGTTTCTACAGCTGTAAGTCAGATTTTTACGAAAAAAGTTGAGTATCAGCTCCAAGACTAAGCCCGTCTTACTTCTCTTTGGTCCGACAGGAGTGGGAAAAACCCGCTTCCTGATCGATCATGCCGCAGATTTTGGTGAGGTGGTAACGGTTGATTCCATTCAGGTTTATCAGCGTTTAGACATTGGCTCGGCCAAACCAAGCCGGGAAGAGCAAGCGGCTATTCCCCACCATTTATTAGACCTTGTGGATCCCCGTCAGAGCTTTGACGTGGGGGCCTTTCTGGCTCATGCCGAACAGCTCATCCCTGAAATTCATTCTCGAGGAAAAGTCCCCCTTTTATGCGGGGGTACAGCCTTCTATTTTTGGAATTTCCTGTATGGTTTGCCGCTTACACCACCCGCTGATCCAGACATTCGCCAACGCGCTGAAACCAATTTAGCCGAATGGGGCTTAGAAGGATTAAAAGCGCAGGTTAGTCAGCATGACCCTGTTACGGCAAGCCGTCTAGGGGCACAAGATGCCTATCGCTGGACACGTGCTTGGGAGGTTTACTTACAGACAGGTAAACCCTTATCTGCCTTTGAGCGACCTCAAAATCCCAGAACAGACTATCATCTCGAAGTGTTTTCGTTAGAACGTCCGAAAGAGGACCTGCTACGTCGCTTAGATTCTCGAATTGATCAGATGCTCAACGAAGGCCTTTTGGACGAAATCCGAGGTCTTCTTCAAGACGGTTACACCGAAAAGGATCCTGGATTAAAGGCGATTGGGTACGCAGAATTTTTACCCTGGCTTCAGGAGGGTAAAGGTAGCCTTGAAGAAGCGATTCAAGCCTTAAGATGGCATTCGCGACAGTACGCAAAGCGTCAAAAAACCTTTTTTCGACGGATTAAGAACGCTCGTGCTATCAACCCGGATCAGCCGGAACCCTTCCTTGAGGTTTGTCGCCAGTTGACGAGTTAGAATGGGACCGCTATACTATCTGAATCATTTCGGAAGGAGCTCACTGTGCCCTGTGGACGCAAGCGGAAAAAGAAAAAGATTGCCACGCATAAACGTAAAAAGAAGCTGAGAAAAAATCGTCACAAGAAGAGAATTCGCTAGGTCTCTTCATGAGAGCAGGTTGGTTGTTCCTTTTCCTGCTTTTGGCAGCGCTGGCAGGCGCAGAGTCTCTTTGGACCCCAGGGTCCAAAGGCTATTACTCAGGGGTGCAAACTCTGCATCAGGGAGACTTTCTTCATGTTGTCCTAACAGGAGAAGCCTCCCTTTCTTTTAAGGCGGTGAGAACATCCCAACAAGCTGTCTCGTTAGAATTTGGGTCTGCATCGGGCGTAAGTCTTCCCCCAGGTACAACTTCAGGTGGAGAAAAGCTTGTCGTGGACTCTCAGTGGAAGGTCAAGAATTTTTCTTTGACCGTGAGAGTCCTTTCTGTAGATGCTACCGGTGCGGCGCATATTGAGGGAACGCGATCTTTGCAGATGTCTGGCGGGGTCGAAACCCTCACCTTAACTGGTATCGTTGACCCTCGTTCGGTGCAAGGGCAGACGGTGGCTTGGCAAGATGTCGCCGACTTGA
>JAJXVP010000329.1 GCA_021782055.1 bacterium
TAAGGCTAAGTCACTTTTGACCTATGCCATCAAACAAGTCGAACAAGGTCGAGCTGAACCCGCTGGCCTTTCGGTGTTCTAGGAGGTTAACCATGAACATGCTCAGTATCGATAGACCAACAGACCTTTCTGAACTTCCCGAGATTCTTTTGGATGACGAAGATCAGCTCGTCACTCAAGAGCACTTTGTTGTGGATTCCCTAGAGAAAGCTCTCTGGGCCACCTCCAAGTTGGATCAAGCTCAAAAGGCTCTGGATGACCTCACCAAAGCGGCAAGGATGTTCCATGACCGCATACAGACTTGGCACACCAAAGCCTCGCAGAAGTACGAGCAAACCGTAAGCTATATGGAAACTCTTCTTCGTCCGTTCCTGGCAGACAAACTCACCGGGGTCAAAGCTAAGTCGATTGATCTACCCGGT
Organism: bacterium; assembly: GCA_021782055.1. Next base: position 423 of record JAJXVP010000329.1, read on the forward strand.
TACCGGGTAGGTTTTAGAACCTCACCGGCCAAAGTGATTATTGAAGATCCTCATGCGGCAGTGGAGTACTTAGAAAAGTATGTTCCTGAAGCGGTAGTGGTCTCCAAGGATGTTGCAAAGACTGTAGTCAAGCCGTTGTTAACGGCGGGTGAACTTATACCGGGAGTCAACCTCATTCTCGGTGAAACCAAACTTTATGTGACGGAGGGCTAAGATGGCCGACCTCAATTCTGTATTGATCGAAGGAACACTGATGAACTGCAAGGGCAAGAAAGACAAATCGGGGAGCTGGTTGTTAATTCGTTCCAAGAGTCGTGGTGAACGACTCGATGGACGGGGAACTTTCAGAATCGATCTTCCGGCAACACTCACCGACCGATACCAGGGCAATTTGATCCAAGGTATTAAGCTTCGGGTTGTAGGACGCTTGGAACGAGAAAGTCGGTTAGGAGCTTACGTTCGAGCTGAACATTTGGAGCTTCGACCTTTGGCCATAGGAGCTTTGAATTGAGTTCCTCTCCACAAGGGAATCCCACTCCCCCGGACACTCCCTTGGCTTGGGTCATCGTGACAGTATGTACCACTATCATCGGCTTCATCTTGGATCGTGTGTTCAACCGTAAGGACCACTAGGAGGTAAGCATGTCAGACGACACCTGTCCAATCATCAGCACTTACACCCGGTCTCAGGCTTTAGCCGACGGGATGTTAATCGACATCAGTTTGACGGCTGAAACTGTGGGATTCAAGTATCCCATGGCAGTGACCTCGAACCTAGCGGTAACACTCGGAGGACCCGGCAAACTCTTTTGGACGCTGTACAAGTTCTTGCAAAAGATTCATGACTCACCCGATTCCAGTGACCTTATCAAGTGTCAGGTAGATGGTGAAGAAATCTGGTTGCATCTTGGACCTGGTGACAAAGGTGAACCGGTGCTGACCTTGATGAAACCAGAAGACTGGTAAAATGAAAAGAGGGCTTACGGGCCCTCTTTTTTTGTCGTTACAATTAAGCGAAGACAAAGTTGATTTCAACTTTGTGTTTTTATTCTTTTTCAATTTTATCTTCCTCATTTCTTTTTTCCAGAGAGACAGGATTTATTCTCTTCACCACAGCAATTTTCTTAATCTTTGAATTGACATGCTCTATTGTTTGTTCTTTTGAAATAGCATCCTGAGCACTAATCTTTTCTGGTCTGTACGGACGTGAACACTTACTGTTTTCAACTTCATCTATGAAGAAATTTTCAGAATCACTCTTCGTACTTGCAACTATCTCATTGTGTGATTCTTCAGGAGTACTAGAATTGCTAAATGCTTCATTTGGTTTAGTGCTTTCCAGGATCGGAATATTCAGTTTTCTCGCAACTCTAATAGGCAATTCATAACCAATCATCTTTAGGTCAACGATGGTTTTATTTTCGGGAGGTTCTTCTCCAATCAGGAAGAAGATGCTGGTCTTGATAGCTTTCAGTGCATTTAATGTTGCATAAGAAATGTAAATTGTTCTGCTAAAAATCGCGGCACTCATCAGACTTCCACTAGTCTGAATAAAGCGGTTTATGAACTCCTCCAAATCACTTTTTGAATTGATGTCTCTTGGTCGAAAATATGAGGACGACTCATTCATCAGCATCCACCAGAAACTTAGAAACTGCCAATTCAAGTTGGACAAATTCCACCATGTCAAACTCATTTCAGGTGTAAAGCTCCACGATACATCAGACACTCTGGCTACAAAATATGCGTTCAGTCTTTTGATGTGTCTGATGACATCAAGCATTTCAATGTTGAAATCTTGTTGAAGATCAGGATGAAAGAATTGAATTTTAAACTCAACACCATTTCTCGGTTTCTTTTCATTGAGCTTGAAGTACGTGTAGTAAGTCTGAAAAACACCTAATGAGGCCAGACTCATACAAACAAACAGGTGTAAGCGTGGGTCATGATTACCTACCAATTTCATTCTGGTGTAGGTCAGAAGAACTCTATCAAAACCCAACAAAGGAAAAATCTTTTTACCTGGAAATGGTTTTAGACATTTCAATGCAATCGTCTCCAGGTCTTGTACGGGAAAAGCAAACGGGTAATTGTAGATTGACTTTGTAATTGAAGTAAGCTCATTTGCTATCGTAAGCAACCGCTCTGTCCAATACCTTCTTACACCTTCTGAGGGGTCTTTGGGTGTTTTAGCCTTTCGACGTTCCATTTCATTGACCACCGCCATTGCAATATCTTCTGGCAAGAACTTATTTGAGGTGTGTGTGTTCTCAAGCGATTGCGCATTTTTCTTTAATACAAAAACATCGTTTACATCATAATTGATAATCTCACAAACTATCCTCAAAAGTACGGGATTTTGTATGATCCCCGCACCTTCTTGAACCTTTCTTATCTGATCTCCAAGCTGAGTATCGTTTAATGAGTATCCCCGTGCCTTTACTCTCTCAAGCAAGGCTGAGACTGGACCACCTTGAAGCCTAATTGCCTGATAAAACTTTGACCAAGACTGCTGAAGCTCTTGAACCAATTCCTTTGCACCTGCTTCCGCCTGAATGTTTCTAGCCATATCATCTCTCTTATTTTGACGTACAGTCGGTATAAATCAATTTCCATACACATAAATCAATATACCACAGTTTTCGATTTTCTCCAATTATTTTAACTTAAACGTTAATCATAACCAAGGTTCAAGTCAAAGTGTATGCCAAAGTAGACAATTATTTCCCCTCGCCACTGAGTACCCTACGGCATCACACTCGGATAACCACCCGCGATTCTCGGCAGTTTTAGGGACTGCCGAACCCTTCGGGCGCGCTCGACGTGGTTTCCTCGCATTCTGCTCAGTAGCTCAAGCATCCTACTTTCAAACGAGAATTGAGCTTTTCTCAAAGTCTTGCATATACCTAGCGACTACCGGGTGTACCATGAAATCCTCTTTGGCTAGATA
>JAJXVP010000330.1 GCA_021782055.1 bacterium
CTTTTGCAACTGTTGCGCTACATGGTCAACACCTGGGCCCGTGATGCTCGCCAGAATCCCCAAGCCAAACTTACCCCCATAGTGCCCATTTTGTTTTATCATGGGGATTCGCCGAGGATTGTCACCCAGTTTCCCGCTTTGTTCGCGGCAGAGTTACCTGAGGCGGTGCAGACCTACTTACCTTCGTTTCGTTGCGAAGTGCTAAACCTAACCACTACCGAGATTCCGGGGTTACCGGTTTCCCCCGAAACAGAAGCCGCTCTCTGGGCTATGAAATTCTCGCGGACCCAGGTAAAATTGGTGCTAGAAGCCTTCGATCGGCTGGTCAAAACCCTGGGGCAGGCTTTTGTAAAAAGTCCTGACTTTAAGTCTCTCCAGCTGTATCTTGTGGCTAGCTCGACTCTCACAGTGAGCGAGTTGCTTGATTATGTTAACACCTGGATTACCGACTCTTTTTTAAAGGAGAAAATTATGACAACAGCGCAAGCGTTAATTCGGGAAGGTGAAGTACGTGGTGAAGCTCGTGGCCGTGAAGCTGGCATACGTGAAGGTGCGGCTCGCGGTCGAGAAGCAGAAAGGCAATCTATGGCCAAAAAGCTTTTAGCACTGGGGCTCAGCGTTGAGCAAATTGTTCAAACAACCGGGCTAAGTTCCGCCGAAATAGAAACCTTGAAACATTCCTGAAGCAATTTTGGTCCTGCCGCCGTCTTTTACGTGCAACGTGCTCAGCAAACGCATCGCACTCGAAGGAGACCTCATGGACCTCAGTCACCCTCATGACAAGTTTTTTAAGTCATGGTTCGCAGAACCCCGGCACTTAACCGATTTGCTAAATGTAGTTTTGCCCTTGGGTCTGCGGGATCAGCTCGACTGGGCTACCCTCAAGGTGCAAGACGGCACCTTTGTGGACGAAGAGCACAAAGAACACTTTTCTGATTTAGCGGCGACAGTTGATTTGTCCGGCAGAGGCAACGCTTCGGGCCCTTCGCCCAAACAATCCGTTCAGCTTTACTTCCTAATCGAGCACAAATCGTACAACGACCACGGTGCGCTTTTGCAACTGTTGCGCTACATGGTCAACACCTGGGCCCGTGACGCTCGCCAAGCTCCCCAAGCCAAACTTACCCCCATAGTGCCGATTCGTTTCGTTGCGAAGTGCTAAACCTAACCACTACAGATCTTCCAGGTTTGTCAGTCTCCCCCGAGACAGAAGCCGCTCTCTGGGCTATGAAATTCTCGCGGACCCAAGTAAAATTGGTGCTAGAAGCCTTCGATCGGCTGGTCAAAACCTTAGGGCACGCTTTTGTAAAAAGTCCTGACTTTAGGTCCCTCCAGCTGTATCTTGTGGCTAGCTCGACTCTCACAGTGAGCGAGTTACTTGATTATGTTAATACCTGGATTACCGACTCTTTTTTAAAGGAGAAAATTATGACGACAGCGCAAGCATTAATTCAGGAAGGTGAAGCCCGTGGCCGTGAAGCTGGCATACGTGAAGGTGCGGCTCGAGGGCGTGAACTTGGCTTACTCGAGGGCAAACGCCAAATGGCCAAAAAGCTTTTAGCCTTGGGGCTCAGCGTTGAGCAAATTGTTCAAACAACCGGGCTAAGTTCAACCGAAATAGAAACCTTGAAAACTTCCTGAAGCAGCACAGGTCCAGCCTCCGTCTTTTACCAATCGTAACAAACATCCTTCATGAGACCACGCCCCCTACTGTCATGAGTGTACAGCTTTTAGGCTCATGACAGTGTGCGACGGCAAGACCCCATGCTTTATACTTCGTCAGTCGAGAACGGCAAGCACCTCACTACGCCCCACGCGCCGAGACAAATCCCGGTACCAGCACATTTCAAAATACCCGTTGGCAAAGCTTACCGGCGGCAAAATCAGAAGAATCTCGGTATCGGTCACACTGTAGGGCTTTAGACTGGCCGTGCGCTCCTCGGCTTGATCGGCACACACAAACCACAAGTGCGCCTTGCCTTCTTCGCGCAGACACCGCAGGCGTTCCCCGCGAAGCCGAATCACCTGCTTTCGGCTCACGGTCAGGTTTTTATTGCCAGTGGCTAGATCCTCAATCACATGAAACACTGGCGCAAAAGTCACCATCGGGAGCTTTTCGGGCAAAATTTCGCAAAAGTTTTCTTGAAACCCTTTAGTAGGCATCGCACGAACCAGAATCCGGTTTCGAGGTCGCGCAAATTGGTCCTCTCCGCTCTCAAACCCACCTTGAATGACAGGTTCAAAGCGCAAAAACCGCTCGAGGTGAACGGCATACCCGGCGGCACAGGTTTTGATGATCGCCTTCTCGAAAAGACTCAGCATAGCTTCTAGGTCTTCGACGCACCGCGAGGGTCCAAGCTCCCGCATCAACGCTACAAGGGCCTTGCGGTTATAACAGCCTAAAAGATTTACTTTTGCTATGTGCTGTTTTCTTGACCGCAACTTCGTTTGGAAAATTCGGTATTTAATCATCACGTCCTCCTGCTCTAACGAGGACTAACGCCAGTACCAGGCACTCTGCTTCAAAAAATATTTTCTTTGCAGGCGTGTAGAATTTTTCTTATGCTAAAGAGAGGAGAAATCATGACTGACAACAAAACCTTTTTTCGTTCCCAAACGTTATTGTCCCTGGCTCTCGGAATCTTCTTTATGATCGCCGGAGCCCAAGACCTAGCCCACCCTGCCAACCAGCTGGGCAATGCCATGGCCAACCTCCTGGGGGTACCCCACGAACCACCGTTTTTAAAGACGACGTTTGCCATTGTCGAATTTGTCAGCGGCGTGGTGATGTTTCTATCGCCTTTTGGCTTTATTCAGCTCAACGTGGCTGGGGTCGCCATGTTTACCATCGCCCTGCTGTGGTTGGCCAAAACCATTCTTGAGTTTTTTGTGTTTTCCAAACCCTTCACCCCCAATGGGTTTGAATGGTGGAAGGGTTTATCGCTCAACGTGGTGTTATTGGTGTCGATTTGGCACCTTCGCCCGCGTGAAGTCCGGTAAAAGCTTACCGAACACTCAAGGTACTCAGGAACGCCGTCAAAACCTGTTTGGCCTCGCGTTCCTGGCCTTGGGCCCGACTCAAACGTTGGGCAAGATCAGCCAGTTGGCTTTCTGAGGCGGCCAGCTGACGCAAAGTTTCTTGACCAAAGGGCGAGTCTCGCCCGGCGGCGGTTAAGTTCTGGCGTTGTCGTTCCTCATCGGCGGTCAGTTGAGCTTTATCCTGGTTCAATTGAGAGACGACTTGTGTCCAATGCGTGACCTGATTTTGGTAGCCCGCCGCTTGGTCGAGTGCTTTACGAAGCTCGGGACTCAAGGGGCCGTTCGATTCGATCAACAACCGCAACGAGGCAGGTGTTAAAGCGGTTAAGGCC
>JAJXVP010000001.1 GCA_021782055.1 bacterium
CCTCGGGCGGCTTTTTATACCTGTTAGGGCCCTCGGCACCCTTTTGGGGTTCAGCTCTTTTAGCCGCTTCGGCTTTGACCTTAGTCATTATTGCTGTTCCCGAGTCTAAGAATAAAATCGCCTCACGTCAGCGAGTGGCGGGAAAATCGCTGGTAGGTTTCTTAAAAGATCCTGGCTTGCGAGGAATACTTCTGGTGAATTTGGGCTTTTCGCTGGCATTTAGCTTATTTCAATCGATGTTTTCGCAAGTATCGATCCTTCAGTTGCATTTTGCCCCCTGGCAAATTGGGGCTTCACTAGCCTTTGCCGGTGTCTTGATTGCCCTCACCCAAGGGGGAGGCTTGCGCTTTTTGGTCAAACGTTATGCAGAACGTCCCTTGATGTGGGTGTCCTTGTTTCTTTGTGGAGTGGGACTCTTGCTGTGGGGCGTTTCTACGCTCAGCGTCGAGTTGTTGCTAGCCTTAGTACCCATCAGTTTGGGCGGAGGCATCGCAACGGTTTTGATTCGTTCACTTTTAACGAAGTCGGTTTCTGATCATGAAGTGGGAACGGCTTTAGGGATATCTTCATCCTTGGACAGCTTTTCACGGGTAGTAGGTCCCTTATTGGGCGGCGTTTTAGTGTCTATCAGTGCTATGCTTCCCGGTCTACTTTCAGGAGCTATGATTTTGCTGAGTGTTCTTTTAGGGGTCAGCCTTTGGGGGTGGAAAAGCAAAGCCTCAGCCGAGCCAGCGCCCGCTGAGGCTTCGGAATAATTCCTGTTAGACCGAGAGAAGCTTGGCAAACGCTCGCAAGGCCGGGTCAGAGGCACTGCCATCCAGAACGGACTTGGTCAGAAGCTTACCCAGCTGAACACCCTCTTGGTCAAACGAGTTGATGTTCCAGAGAAACCCTTGAAACATGACTTTATTTTCAAAGTGCGCCAACAGGGCTCCTAAGGCTTCAGGAGTCAGTTTTGTATTCCAAAGTAAACTGGAAGGTCGGTTTCCGGGGAACATTTTGTTGGCGTTTTCGTGGGTTTGACCTTTCGCAAACGCAACAATTTGAGCGGCAAGGTTGGCCTTCAATTTTGTCTGACTGGTAGAACCCTCACTCACGACATCATCACCTGCCTGTGACTCAAGAAACCCAATGAATTGAAGGGGAACAGTATCTGTCCCTTGGTGCAGGTGTTGATAAAAGCTGTGTTGACCATTGGTTCCTGGTTCGCCAAAAATTACGGGTCCAGTCGCATACTTGAGGGGTTGCCCAAAGCGATTGACCTGTTTGCCATTCGATTCCATATCTAATTGCTGAAGGTGAGCCGGAAAGCGCGATAAGGCTTGAGAGTAGGGCAATACTGCGGTTGAGGGGTACCCCAACGCATTACGTTCCCAGACACCAAGTAAGGCATCCATCAAAGCGGCATTTTTTCGAGGATCGGGTTCCAAGGCAGCAACATCAGCTTCGTGTGCTCCTTTAAGAAAGCGTTCCACCACTTCCCAGCCTAGTGCCAAGGACAAAATCGTGGCCCCAACCGCTGATGTTGAGGAATAGCGGCCGCCAATATAATCATCGATAAAAAAGCTGGCCAAATACCGTGAGCTTTTTGCCAAGGGACTCGTTTCGCTGGTGACGGCAACCATGTGCCGGTCAGGATTCAGGCCTGCTTTTTGCAACTTTTCACGAACAAAGTTTTCGTTCGCCAGAGTCTCTTGGGTGGTTCCCGATTTTGACACCAGGATAAAAAGTGTCGTTTCGAGCTTCACGGAAGCCACGACTGCCGCAGCGTCATCCGGGTCAACGTTCGAGATGAAGTGAGCGTCCAGGAATTTCTTCCCTGAAACGGCATTTTCCAGAGCTAAGAACATTGCCCTCGGACCTAAGTCTGAACCCCCGATACCGATTTGTACCACCGAGGTAAACGCCTTTTCGGTGGAACCCTTGAGTGTTCCTTGGTGAACCTGTTCGGTAAATGTCCGGATTTTTTCAAGCTGAGAGCGATAGAAGGCCCCGAGGTCTTTTCCCTCTTTGCGAACTGGTCCATCGACTTGACCTCGGGTTAAATGATGCAGAACCAATCGATCTTCGCCGGTATTCATCACAGCACCGTTGAGAAGTTCTCGGTACTTTGCCGCAAGATCCTGTTCGGCTGCCAAATCCACCAACAGCTGTACAGCTTGGGGGTCGACCGGACGGGCTGCATACGAGAATCTCCAGCCCGCAGGCCCAGCTATTTGGTAATCCCTAATTCGGTCTTCGGTCAGGAGTGTCTTCAGCTCGGCACTCTTGCCGCCTTTGAGAAGTTTTTTTCCTGATTTGCTCTGATCAAGATTTTTAAACTGAATTCCCATAATTCCTCCTGTGAGCTATGAGTTGTAAGCCTTTTTCTAAAAAATCTACCACTTCGGGAGCGGTTTTTCGCCGGGTCGTAACAAACCGAAAAATTTCCTGTGATTCTTGAAAAAGAATCAGACTGGGGACCCCAACCACATGGTGTAGCTGAACTTGATGGGGAAAAGCCTCCGCATCAAGCGAGGCAAAATTCACTGATTCCTGAAATCTTTTCTCAATCGTAGGAAAATATTGTGTCAAATACAGACAATCGCCACACCAGTTGGTAAGAAAAATCAAAACAGACGGGTTTGGCGAACGGATAAAATTGAGATATTCCCAGGGACTCTCAAGGCTAACCATGGTCACACTATCTACGATTCCGTGATTTTTGGCAACCATTCACTGGCATGAACCCCGGTTCTCGGTTACTTTAGAGGTATGACAGCTTCCTCTTCCAAGCGTCCTGTGTCTCGTCACGCCAAACTTCGGGTGCGTACGAGGCAGATCCTAAAAACCTTAGCGCGCCACGGCTTTGGTTATCTGCTCGAAGCACCTCAACGGCATAGAAATGCCAATGCTTCTGTGACTCTTTCTTCAGCCCCTGAGCTGTCTTCAGCCGGTCAACCGGGCCGATGGAATCGCGTTCGGTTGCTCCTCGAAGATCTGGGCCCCACTTTCATTAAGATGGGACAAATCTTTTCGAACCGCCCTGATTTAATTCCTGAAGATTTGCTGACCGAATTAAAAAAACTTCAAGATTCCGTTCCGCCTTTTCCCTTTGAGGCAGTTAGAATCACCATTGAAACCGAGTTAGAGGGCCCCTTAGAGAGTTTCTTTCGAGATTTTCAAAAAGAACCCGTAGCTAGTGCCAGCGTGGCCCAAGTGCACGCCGCTACCTTGTTTAACGGAAAAAAAGTGGCCGTCAAGGTTCTGCGCCCAGGGGTAGAAGAGTTAGTGGGCTTAGATTTGGAAATCCTTACCCATTTAGGAAGCTGGTTAGAAAATCTGATTTTTCGCGGCGACGTTCTGGATGCCAAAGCCATTCTCGAAGAGTTTTCGCGGACCATGCTGAAAGAAACAGACCTGCGGAATGAAGCCCTCTACCAAGGAAAATTTGCGGCCAACTTTCAGGAACACCCCGATATCTTTGTTCCTCGTGTCGTGAGTGAGCTCTCGCGTCGCCGTCTTTTGGTGATGGATTTTGTGCAGGGGATTCATCCTCTGGATTGGGACGGGTATGACAAGGCGGGACTCAAACGTCATGATGTCGCCAAAAAAGGGGTGGAGCTCTTGCTAACCCAGGTTTTTGTTCATGGCTTTTTTCACGCTGACCCGCACGTCGGCAATCTGAGGATTCTTCCCGACGGACGCATCGTCTTTCTAGACTTTGGCATGATGGGAATTCTTTTCTCGAAACACCGGGAATATTTGGCCGAGATGTTGGCTGCTCTAGCGGTGAATGATCCCACGTTGCTCACGAGGGCTCTTTTGAAATTGGCCGGGAAACCGTTACTGGACCAGCCACAAAAACTCGAAGAAGAAATCTTTATCTTGCTTGAAACCTATGCCCATTTGCCGCTCAAAGAAGTGGACTTAAAAGATTTTCTTCAGAGGGTAGTAGCGATTTTGCTCAAATTTCGCTTAGTTTTGCCTCCTGGTCTGTACCTTTTGATGAAGTCCTTGGTAACCATCGAGGGCTTTGGCCGACAGCTTAACCCCGATTTTCAGCTTTTAGATCAATTAGAACCCTTTGTACGGAAAGTCTTTGCGGAAAAATTTGAGCCACAGAATCTCTTAAAGGGGGCCGTTGATAGCTTAGGGGACTATGTTTCTTTTCTAGGAAGTCTGCCCGAAGATTTGCAAGAAACCTTACAGCATTGGAAAAAAGGAAAAGTTCAGCTGGAATGGGATCATGCGGATTTAGAAAATATCCTTCACAAAGCCGATCGAATCTCCAATCGACTTTCGTTTGCTCTCATTGTCACCGGTGTGATCCTGGCGTCAGCCTTGACCTTTCAATCACACATTCCTCCGTTATGGAACGGCATTCCCGTCTTATCCATCTTAGGTTTGCTAGGTAGTGGAATTTTGGGTTTTGCCTTGTTGATCTCGATTTGGCGTTCGGGAAGGTTTTAAACCTCTCGAGAGTTTTAAGTCGTTCAGGGTGCTTGAGCATTTTTCAGAAAAGAGTACAATGAGTCTATCTTGTATCAGGAGCGTAAAGATGGCATACAAAATTTCTGATGCCTGTGTGGCCTGCGGCGCTTGTGTGGATGTTTGTCCGGTAGAAGCGATTGCGGAAGGGGATATTTATGTGATCAATCCCGACATTTGCATCGACTGTGGCGCTTGCGCCAGTGAGTGTCCTTCCGAAGCTATTTCTCCTGCCTAAGGAAAATCTTCAGAAAATCCAGATTTGGTAAAAAAACCGTTTCTAGAATCCTCTAGAAGCGGTTTTTTTTTTTGCTTTTTCGCTCAAGTTTGCCGATGATCAAAAAAGAGGCGGTTATGTCCGACAGGTTGCCATCAGAACCCTTTTCAGAATCCTCAAAAGATGAAATACCGTCCCTTTTTTCCACCTTGGGAGGCCAAGATGGTGCGGCGTCGATAGATCTCTACTTGTCGGCTGACGAAATGTCACTACGGGGAACCTTTCATCCTCCCACCAAAGCTGAAGGGCGGCTGTTAACCTATGCCGAAGTTGCCGAAGCCTTAGGAAATTTGCATTTCACAGGGTTTTTAGAACGAGCCCTCCAAGAAGCGATTTTTCTCTGCAATACCGAAAAACGCCTTGTTCCTCAAGTTCTTATTGCCCAAGGAAAACCACCCAAAGGAACTCGTCCTGCCTACCTAAAGCTGGAACCTCAGTTGTATGCGCATCATTTCCCCAGCGAAAAAATTGCCGTAGATTTCAAAGAATACAGTCCCTTTATCATCGTCAAAAAAGGTGAACTGCTCGCCAGGGCTTACCCCGCGCGTGAAGGTTCTCCCGGTGTTACCGTTTTAGGAAAAGAAATCCCCGCCGGGAAAAAAGAGGTAAAGCTTCTTAAGCCAGGTCCTCACACCATCTTTGTCCGAGGAAAAGTCTATGCTGGCCTCGCCGGACGGTTTGTACTCGAAGGGGATGTTTTTGACGTTTCAGACACCTTAGAAATTAAAGAGGGGATCGATTACTCGACGGGACATGTAATCTTTCCGGGGAACATCTCAATCGCAGGGATTGTTCAAAGTGAATTTAAGTTGGTCTCCGGCGGCTCAATCACCGTAAAAGACACCTTAGATGCCTCTGAAGTGATTTGCAAAATTGATTTAACTTGTCATGGGGGCATAATTGGTAAAAAGCCCGGAATTGTTCGGGTGGGACATCAGCTCATCAGCTTATTTGTTGAGAACGCACAAGTTGAAGTTTTAGGGACGGCTCAGATTCACAAAGCCGTCTTGCACGCTAAAATTTTTTGCAACGGAAGCTTTCAAGCTCCTGAAGCTAAATTGGTTTCTTCGTTTTTGATGAGCAAGGGGAGTGCTGTGCTTGGTCAACTAGGAAATGAGCATGGTTCTAGCCACGTCGTCATCGGAAAGGATTTTGTGGTACATCGTCGGCTTGAACAACTTCGCGAACAGTATCAAGCCGAAGAAGAACATTTGTTTCAGTTAAAAAGTCGTCTTGATCCGGCTCAAGGCGGACGCTTTGCCGACTACGAGAAGCAAATTCGTGATCGCCTTGCGGAACTTGTAGAAGAAATGAACCAATTCACCGAAAACCTTTTTAATCCTGAGCCTGTGACGCTAACCGTTTTGGGCGAAATCCACGCTGGTTCCCTGATAGAAATGGGGTATGCCCAGTACCCTGTCGTCAGTTCGATGAAAGGTAAGCTTTTTCGGCTTTCGGACGACAAAAAAACCATCGTGGCCGAAAAAGCTGGCAAGAGCAAAGAATCGGATTAAAGATTTTCTAGTGCTTCGAGAAACAGACGATCTGACGAATTCTTATCAATCTCTTGAAGTAAGGCCTCGCCAGTAGTTGGCATTTTAAAAATAGACGAATAGTTAAGTGCCGGTCCAACGGCCTTGGCGTAACCTTCACCCGAATCTTTAAGTTCCAATTTCTGACCATCTTGGGTCTCAAAGGTCAAGGTAAAGCCCCGATTGAGGGCTTTAGGAGCGAGATGTTTCAAAACGATAGGTTTTCCGTCTTGGGTATAATGCCATTCGGTAGAAGAAAGGTCAGTTTTGCCCTGCCAGTTCATCTTCACGCGGAACCACTGAAAAAACAAAAGTGCCTCGGAGGGTAACCCCCCTTGCAAGGTAATCCCTGCAAGATTGTGAAGGTGGGGACGCATTTCCTGAGTGTTGAAAAAGTTGGCGGCAAGTTTCAGCAAAGGTCCAATCCGCACCCACGAAAAGTCCGACAAGGGAGTTTTTAGTTCACAGGAACGTCGGGAAAGTTCCTTGAGAAATTCTTGAGGCTGGTCACAAAAAGCAGTATCAATAAAACATCGGTCGGCAACATCATCAAATAACTGGGGCACGGGCGCTTGATCAAGGCTATCTAACCACCAGACAAAAACAGGAATTTCACGAATAAGGAGCGGGGCCCAGGTTTCTGGGACTTCTCCGGCTTTGTCATCACCCGAAAAAATAACAATCTCTTGAATACAAAGCACCTTGTCATTTTCATCGGGCACGCAGCGTGCGGTGACATCGGTGTGAGTGACCCCACCGTGATTCTTGCGAATGACAATCACTCGGGCGGGGCGTTTGCCATGCAGGTAATTAAGTGCTTCCATCAACAAACGGTCATCTTGGTCCGAAACGTACACCACCAAGTTAAAAAGGTTGGTTCTGGCTTCGTTAGGCGAAATTTCCTGTTGAATTTTTCGTAGTTGGTGCTCGACGGCTTGAGGATCAGCGTAACGTTTCATAGTTTTCTCCACTTCTGATTCACCGAAGACAGCAACGCTTTAGCTTCTTCGGGGCCGGAACTACCAGCACGATACTGGGGTAGGGGCGAGGGATCTTCGGCCCAACCTTGAAGAATGCGGGTAATAAAAGCCCAGCTGGTTTCAATTTCGTCACGCCGCGTGTATAAGGTGGAATCGCCGACAAGAGCATCCAGCAAAAGACGTTCATAGGCCTCGGGGGTAGATTCTCCAAAGGCGTTGCCATAGGCAAAGTCCATACTCACTGGCCTGACCTGCGTCGTATAGCCAGGAATTTTGGCGTTAATGTTGAAGGTCACGCCTTCTTCGGGTTGAATATGAATGACTAGGGTGTTGTTCTTGGTATCACTGCCACGGTTATTAAAAATGTGAAGCGGCGGCTCTTTAAACGAAACCGCGACCTCGCTGACCCGTCTTCCCAGACTCTTTCCTGTCCGGATAAAAATCGGGACACCTTCCCATCGCCAGGTATCTAAGAAAATTTTAAGAGCAACAAAGGTCTCAGTATGGGAATCAGGGTTTACTCCATCCTCTTCTAAGTAACCCTTGACACTTTGCCCTTGAACAATTCCCGGGCCGTATTGACCTCGTACCGTATACGTTTTTACGTCTTTAAACGTGATAGGCCGCAGGCTCTTCAAAACTTTGACTTTTTCGGTACGAATGGTGTCGGGCGAAAGATCGTTGGGGGGCTCCATCGTTAAAAGCGTCATTAGTTGAAAGATATGGTTTTGCACCATATCCCGCATGGCACCTGATTTTTCGTAGTAGTTGCCTCGCGTACCAACCCCCAGGGATTCTGCAACGGTAATTTGAATGTGATCAATATAACGATTGTTCCACAGCGGCTCAAAAATTCCGTTGCCAAAGCGGAGCACTAAAATATTTTGGACGGTTTCTTTTCCTAAGTAGTGATCAATGCGGTAGATTTGATTTTCGTCGAAGACTGAAGCCAGGATTTCATTAAGCTCTTTTGCGGTGGCTAAATCTCGACCAAAGGGCTTTTCGACAATGATCCGGCTATAGCCAGGAACAGACTGGTTGAGGTTTTGAGCTCCCAGATTTTTGATGATCGCTTCGTACTCGTCAGGCGGCGTCGACAGGTAGAAGAGCCGTCCCTCCCAACCTTTGACGAGCTGGGCTAAGCGTTTATAGCCTTCTGGGTCATCAAACGTCGAGCTGACATAGTCGAGTTTTTCCAGGAAGGCCTTTTTTTGGGCTTCGGGAACAGAGGCAAAAGCTCCTCCGGCTATCATCTGATGAGCTTCTTCTCGAAAGGTATCACCAGTCCAAGTTCGTCTAGCAAACCCCACAATCTTGAATTGTGAGATGTTTCCTTTCAAAAACAGAGAAAATAGTGCGGGAATCAGTTTCCGCCGCGTGAGGTCGCCCGTGGCACCGAAAATCGTTATGATAAAGGGAACCGGTTCTTTGGCAAACTGAAGACCGTCGAGAAGCGGGTTAGTAAACATAGAATGAATGTAATCAGGTCGGCGTCAATTTACAAGCGTTTTTTCTTTGCATAGAATAGCGGCAATGAACAATCAACCGGTGGCGGTCTTAGATTCTGGGGTGGGTGGACTTCCTTACCTAGCTTGGATCAAAGCTCACCTTCCCCAAGAACGACTCGTTTATGTGGCTGATCGCAAGAATTTTCCCTATGGGGAGAAGTCGGCAGCTCAGGTCACCCAGGCTGTTCTCGAAACTACTCAGGCTCTTCAAGAACGCTGTCAGCCAAAACTTTTAGCTGTGGCCTGCAACACAGCTTCGGTTGTGGCGTTAGACGCTTTACGACAGACCTTTTCTTTTCCCATTGTGGGTGTGGTGCCTGCTGTCAAAACCGCCGCTCAAGTGACTCGTAATGGCAGAATTGGTGTTTTGGCGACCCGGCAAACGGCTAACAGTACCTACTTAACTCAGCTCATCACCGAACATTGCCCGGGAAAAGCTGTCTTTCGGTACTCGGCTTCCGATTTGGTGGACCTGGTCGAAGCAGATTTTCGGCCCGAGTCTCCCGAAAAAACGCGGATTCTGACCCGTTGGGCTCGACAACTGCAGGAAGCCGAGGTTGATACCGTCGTTCTCGCTTGTACTCACTTTCTTCATGTCGAGGAGGACTTAAAAAAACTCCTACCGCCGAATTTTCAACTTGTTGATAGTCGTGACGGCGTCGGGCGCCGCACCAAAGACCTTTTGAGCTCCCAAGGGCTCATGGCCGAGCCGCCTGCGCCCGGACACAGTGCTCATGATCCCGATCTTTTCTATTTTACCGCTTCGGCGCACTGGTCTGCCGAGCTTAAGCAAGAGTTAGAAGCAAAATATGCTTACTTTGCCCAGCGGTTTGGCTTACAGCTCGGGGGAGCTTGGATCCTGTAATGGCAAGAGGTATCATCTGGTGGGGCATTAACAATATTTTTGGGGTAGAAACGAACGGTTTGCAGACCGAGTGCCGTTTGAAAGGAAAGGTGCTTAAAGATGCGGAACAAGAATACAATCCTTTAGCTCCTGGCGACCTTGTTGAGTGGGAAGCCTCGGACTCGGGACGTGGTTTGATTTCTGCACGGCTGCCACGGAAAAATGCCTACCAACGTTGGAATAAAAAACGCCGTCAGCCCCAAACCATCGCGGCTAACCTGGATTTGTTGTTGTTAGTCACCACCACCCAGTCCCCGCCGTTTCGTCCACGCTTTCTTGACCGAGCCCTGGTAATGGCCGAAAAAGAAAATTTGCCGGTCAAAATTCTTGTGAATAAAATCGATTTAGGCCTCGAAGCTGAAATTGAAGACCGTTTAGCCGGCTATCAGGAGTTGGGCTGTGAGGTAGCTTTGTGCTCGAGCTTGACCGGCGAAGGTATTGAGGAGCTCAAAGAGTCCTTGTACGGCACAACAGCCGCATTGGTGGGACAGTCCGGGGTGGGAAAGTCCAGCCTGCTTAACCGTTTGGTCCCCGGGGCTCGCCAGCGGGTAGGTGATTTGTCCGCCAAGTACGACCGGGGAAATCACACGACCAATTTTGCGCTTCTTTACGCCTGGGATGGGCAACCTGGCGGCCTTATCGATACCCCCGGGGTGAGAGAGTTTGAAGTTTTTGGAATAGCTCCGGCGTCCTTGGCGGCTCATTTTCCCGATTTTGAACCTTTTCAAGGAAAGTGTACCTTTAACCGGTGTACACACCGAGCGGAACCCGGCTGTGCCATACGGGGCGCCGTCGACGAGGGGCTCATTGAACCCGACCGCTGGGATACTTACCTCAAAATTTATGAGGATCTTTTGGTGGCTGAAAAAACATGGATGTGAATTTCGTATGGATATAACCACCCTCACGAGTTTAGAGTTTTCCCGTTTACGGGCTCAGATTGCTAGCCTTTGCTTGACGGAAGAAGGAAAAGACCTCCTGCTGAGTTCGTTCCCTGAAATGACTCAAGCTGGAGTTATCGACCTACGTCTGCAAGTGGCTCCGTGTCTTGCGTTACAGGGAGCTGAACTTCCAGCAGGAGATTTTCCTGCGGTGGACGATTTATTGGGCCGGACCGCCCCCGAGGGAGCGGTGCTGGAGGGGCGAGAGTTAAAGGCCTTGGCTCGCTATTTGTCGAGCGTGACAGCCTGGAAAGCCTTTTTGGGCCGTCAAGAGTCCGAAATTACCCGTCACTGGGCCGCCCGTTGGGGAGATTTCTCTCAGCTGTGCAACCATTTACATTATGTTTTGAATGCAGAAGGCTCACTCATTGAAGAACACATCCCGTCCTTGATGAGGCTCAAAGGTGAAATCTCTCAGGCGCGGGGTGACATCGATAAAACCGCTCGTAATTGGCTTAAAGATGCCACGAAAGCTGAGTTTTGGCAGACCGATACTCCCGCCGAAAAGGACGGAAGAACCGTCCTCCCGTTAAAGAGTAACTTTAAGGGACGTGTCCCCGCCGTTGTGCAAGAGGTCTCTGGCTCTGGGGCTACGGTTTTTGTGGAACCCTGGGATTTAGTAGAAAAAAACAACCGCCTCAAAGAGGCCCAAGAGGCCTGGCGTCTAGAGGTCAGTCGATTACTCCGCGAGTGGACTGGCATGGTCCGTGTTTTGCGTGAGCCCATCCTCGCCACCATGACAGCCTTGGCCGAATGGGACACCTATTGGGCGCGAGCCCGGTGGGGTCACGCTCAGCGTGGGGTATTTCCTGCGATCGCTTCGTCGGGAGCCTGGGCCCTTCGCCAGGCACGGCATCCGTTGTTGGGGCCCCAAGCGGTTCCCATCGATGTTGGGTGTGAAGCCGCAGTGAAAGCCTTACTCATCTCGGGACCCAATACCGGTGGAAAGACTGTAACGTTAAAAACCGTAGGGCTATTGTCGCTTTTGAACCAGTGGGGGGTTCCGATTCCTCTGTCCGAAGACAGCCAGTTGCCCGTATGGGATTCGATTTGGACCGATATTGGCGACCCTCAGTCTATGGACGAGGCGCTCTCGACCTTTTCAGGACACATGGCACGTATGGCAACCATTCTCAAACAAGCGACGTCGGCTTCGTTAGTCCTCTTGGACGAGTTGGGGTCAGGTACCGATCCTGAAGAGGGAGGCGCTCTTGCCGTGGCGTTCTTAGAGCATTTTGTCCGTCAAGGGTGCGCTGTCTTGGCAACTACTCACCATGGGGGGCTAAAAACCCACGCCTGGCAGACGCCAGGGTTTCAAAACGCCAGTGTCGACTTTGATCTTGCCTCGGAACGTCCTACCTACCGAATTCTCCCGGGAATTCCCGGATCGAGTCATGCCTTTGAAACAGCCCGTCGGGTAGGCATTCCGGCTCAACTCGTCGAACAAGCACTTTCGTGGCGCCATGGAGGTGCCGATACAGCGCAAATGCTTCTTAGGCTCCAAGAAACTCAACAGCAATTACGCGAACGCGAACAGCACCTCGGTCAACGCGAAAAAGACTTTCGCGAGGTCCAACGTCAGACTGATCTTTTGAGGTTGCGGCTAAGGCAAAAAGAAGCCGAACTCAAAGCTCAAGGTGCGGTTGATGTCAAGCGCTTTGTGCAAGCCAGCCGAAAAGAATTTGAACATTTGGTTCAACAAATCCGAACAGGGGAATTGTCAAAAGAAAAGATCAAAGAGGTTCGCGAGTTCCTTACTCAAACTGAACAAACGGCCCACCAAACCGAACAAGCCGCTTTAGAGCAGCAAAAAGACGCCAAACCCCTAGAAACGCTTGAGCCAGAAGAACTCGGTGCAGATTTGGCGTTGGGAAGGTCCGTTAGAATCCCTTCCCGAGACCTCGAAGGGGTGGTTGAGGCTTGGTCAGGCAAAAAAAATGTGCTGGTGCGCGTGGGAAATCTTCGCATGACCTTCTCTCGTGACGAGCTAATGCCTGTCAAAAAACGGCCTAGACCTGCTCCTCGTGTTGAGATCTTCACCTCGGGTGTCGCTGACAGTAAACCAGTAATGACCTTGGATTTGCGGGGGCAACGCCTGGAAACCGCTCTAGAAAACCTGGAACGCCAGTTGGACCTTGCCTTAATGCAGGGGCTTTCGGAATTTTCGGTGATTCATGGGCTAGGGGACGGCATTCTTCAAAAAGGGGTACAAGAGTATTTAAAAACGCGAAAGGAAGTCCAAAAATTCTTTTTTTCTAGGCCGGAGGAGGGCGGCTTTGGCAAAACTGTGGTTCAGCTGTAAAGCGCTTCTCATTTTGGGTGTTTCCTTGTTGCTCACCTCCTGCTTATCCCTACAGCTGTCCATGAACTTTACCCCGCAGGGAGGAGGAACCCTGGTCGCCGATTTTTACCTTTCGCCGTTAACCGCAGATATTCCTGTTCAACTTTCGGCCACGCGCAGTGTCACACTTCCGCGGAGCGAACAGGAGTGGCGCGCCGTTTTGGCGGGTATCCCGGGCACGTCCTTAACGGCTTTTCAAGAAAATGCCTCAGTTCAGGGGCAAGCGTTTCATGTGGAGGTGGCCTTTGCCTCTCCGACAGCGTTGGCTAAGCTCTTTGAGCATTTTGGTGAACAAGCCCAACTGGTGGTGGATGCCCAAGATCACCGTGAGCTGACCTTGCTCTGGAAAACCCCCAACTTGGCGGGGTCGCCGCCCAAAATTCAACAAATTTGGCAGGCCTATTGGGGAAATGAAACGTGGGTGACGGCTATCCATACGCCGCGACCGATGATTTCGCAAACCGACGGGGAAAGAAGATCGGCTTACGAGGCAGTCTGGACTGTCAAGGAATCTGCCTTGTTGAATAAAGACCCTCCGGTGCTAAAGGTCACTTGGTAACCTGTGATCGTACAGCCTCCCTTCTTGACGATGGTGGGGGTGTTCTGTATGGTGGAAAGTGGAGCCGCGAGGAAGTGAAACTTTTGGGACAGAAATTTTCCATACCTTTCCTAGCCGTGCTGACCTTGCTACTCTCCACGTCTGCTCTTTCCGCACAAAACGAAAATCCTTCTCGTCATCCGGTTCAAAAACCGTTTTCAGCCCCCTTACCCCCCGAAACCTTTACCTATCCCGATGCTGAACCCCATGTTCTTCCCAGCTGGGTCGAGTTCGGTCGAGGCGAAATGGCCGTCCAGGAAAAGCATTACGGTCAGGCTGTGAATGATTTTCGCAAAGCTATTGAGCGCAAGGGCATCTACCCCGAAGCCGAATGGAAGCTGGCAGAAGTGGCAGGAATCAACGGTGACCCGTTGGTTGAAGCTCAACTTTTGCGCCACGCTCTTGGTGAAGCGGGGCTTTTAGCTGTCCCCGACGACAAGTGGGCTATTCTATACACCTTGGCCAAGGTTGAAAAACAACTCCCGTCACCGGGTCTTGAAAAAAAATCTTTGGCCATGGATACCTACCGGGAAATTTTATCCCAAGACCCCGATTATGAAGCGCTTGAAGCGGGTACGGGTCTAGGCGGCTACGACGCGGCGTTTTTTACAAAACCAGGCCGTTTTGTGTACCAAAGTACAGGCAAAGAAAGTTTTACCTCTCAACTAACAGGGTTAAACCGAGTTTTGTACCTTTATCACCATCCCGTAGATTTTAGTCTTAAGGCCCACCAAGAATTAGCTAAGCTGTACTTAGAAAACCATGCCTGGGATCAGGCCGAAGTCCATGCGTTATATGCCCTAACGGCCATTTTTAGTACGGTCATCGATGCTGTTCAAGCACAGCAGCCCGATTACGTTTTTCACAGTCTTAACGATTTTTTTCGAAATCGAAACTCACCGGTCTTTCTGGGGGTTGATCCCCGTTTGCAGTCTCACCGGGGACCAGGTTCAGCGAACCCCGGTTGGATGAGTCGCTGGCAGGATATTTGGGATTTTTTAAAAAAAAGTAAAACGGATGAAACCCTAGCGACGTTGGATTTTGCCTTGAGGGGGATCGAAAAGCGAGACCGTTTGTTCACGGCTCCCCCCGATAATCGTCGTACGGCCCAACAGGCCCAAGAGGAAGTTCTCGGCTGGCTTCACTTGATCTTTCCCAATAGTCCCTGGAACGCTATCTTGCGACATGAGGCACAACGAACATGGATAAACTAATTGTCAAAGGGGCGCGCGAGCATAACCTGAAGAACATCGACCTGGAATTACCGCGCAACAAGTTGATTGTGATTACCGGAAAAAGTGGTTCAGGAAAATCTTCCCTGGCCTTTGACACCATTTTTGCCGAAGGTCAGCGGCGGTATGTGGAGTCGCTTTCAGCCTATGCACGCCAATTTTTGGGTCGTTTGGATAAACCTGATGTCGATTATATCGAAGGGCTTTCTCCGGCGATTTCTATCGAACAGAAAACTACCCATCGCAATCCTCGGTCCACTGTAGGAACCGTTACAGAAATCCATGACTACTATCGACTCCTTTTCGCGCGCATCGGAAAGCCCTTGTGCCCGCACTGCGGAAAACCTGTCGAGAAAAAAACCGTGGATCAGATTCTCGAGGATATCTTTCAGCTTCCTGCGTCCAGCCGTCTGATGGTTCTTTCTCCGGTGGTGCGGGGAAAAAAAGGCGAACACCTGAAGGTTTTTGAGGATGCCCGCCAGCTCGGGTACCAACGGGCCCGCATTGATGGAACGCTTGTTTCTCTCGACGAGACCCTTGAACTCGATAAAAAAAAGAAGCACGACATCGATATCGTCGTCGATCGGGTTGTTCTCTCTGGCGAGGCGCGGGGGCGTTTGGCGGAATCGCTAGAGGCATCGTTAAGCATGTCGGATGGTCTGGCCAAAGTGGTTGTCTTAGCAGAAACCGGCGATCAAGAGCTGTTTTTCTCTGAAAAAGGAACGTGCCCCGACCATCCCGATGTAGCGTTTCCTGATTTGGAACCGCGTCTGTTTTCGTTCAACAACCCCTACGGCGCCTGCCCCGTGTGTTCTGGCCTCGGGATGACCATGGAGTTTGATCCAGATTTAGTCATCCCGGACGCCAGGCTGTCGTTTAACGAAGGGGGAATCGCCCCTTACAATCCTGAATCGGGCTGGCATCGTTCCTGGTTTGAGGCCCTGGCAAGGCATTTTCAATTTAGTTTAGACACCCCTCTCAAAGACTTGTCTCCGCGAATTCGACACGCTTTGCTTCATGGAACCGACCAGCCGGTCGAAGTCGTCTACCAGAACCGCGAAGGAACTGGAAAATTTGAGTATTCTTCGCAGTTTAAAGGAATTCTGAAAGATTTGAGCCGCCGCTACCGTGAAACCCAAAGCGATGGCATTAAAGACTGGCTAGAGAAATATATGTCTCAGCGGCCATGCCCAGAGTGTGGTGGAAAACGTTTAAAAACCGAGGCGCTTTCGGTCTACGTGGGGAATCAAAATATCCATGCCTTGTCGAGCCTCACGGTGGGTGAGGCGTTAGAGTTTTTTCGAGCTTTACCCCTGACAGAAACGCAGGCTAAAATCGCTGATCAGATTCTTAAAGAGATTCGCGCGCGCCTCGGGTTTTTGGCAAGCGTAGGTCTTGATTACCTTACCCTCGAAAGAAAAGCGTCGACCTTATCGGGAGGCGAAGCCCAGCGGATACGCTTGGCAACACAGATTGGTAGTCAGCTGGTGGGCGTGCTGTACATCCTTGATGAACCGACAATTGGGCTTCACCAACGGGACAACGAGCGCTTAATTGCCACCCTTCAACAGCTTCGAGATATCGGCAACACCCTTTTGGTTGTCGAGCATGATGAACAGACAATCCGTACCGCTGATTACATTGTGGACCTAGGGCCGGGAAGCGGTGTTCATGGGGGACAAGTTATCGCCCAAGGAACCCTCGAAGAAATTCTCGCCGACCCCCAAAGTATCACTGGTCAGTGTTTAACGGGTGTGATTTCGATTCCCAACCGTGCTCAACGCCGTCAGGGTAACGGGCAGGAACTGCTGTTGACAGGTGCCAAAGAACACAACCTGAAGAACATTACAGTGCATTTTCCTCTTGGGGTTATGACAGTAATTACCGGTGTTTCCGGTTCAGGTAAGTCGACCCTGCTTTCTGATGTCCTTTACCCGGCTTTGGTGAATCGCCTCTCGAAGGATCAGCACCTTAGTGAAGGTCAGTATGATCAGATCAAGGGGACCGAGTTTCTGGATAAGGTCATTGCCATTGATCAGAGCCCCATAGGACGCACCCCGCGCTCCAACCCTGCCACCTATATTGGTGTCTTTACCGCGATTCGTGACCTTTACGCCACGTTACCTGACGCCAAAGCCCGCGGTTATAAACCGGGACGCTTTTCTTTCAATGTCAAAGGTGGCCGTTGTGAAAATTGTGAAGGCGATGGCTCTTTGCAGATTGAAATGCACTTTTTGCCTGACGTGTATGTTACCTGCGACGTTTGTCACGGAAAACGCTTTAATAAAGAAACTCTCGAGATTCGGTACAAGGGAAAGAACATTCATGAAGTCCTTGATATGCCGGTGGATGAGGCCGTTGATTTCTTTGCCGGTATTCCTTCCGTTGCCAACAAGCTAAGAACCTTGCAGTCGGTCGGTTTAGGGTACATCAAGCTAGGGCAATCTGCTCTAACCCTTTCTGGGGGAGAAGCTCAACGGGTAAAGCTCGCGCTGGAATTGTCAAAACGGAGTACCGGAAAGACCATCTATGTTATTGACGAACCAACAACCGGGTTGCATTTTGCCGATGTCAAACAACTTCTTGAGGTGCTTCAGCGTCTCGTCGACGCGGGCAATACCATGATTCTTATCGAGCATAATCTCGACGTTATCCGTCAATCGGATTATGTCATTGATTTGGGGCCGGAGGGTGGCGGACGAGGCGGCTCTTTGGTGGTTTGTGGAACTCCCGAGGAGGTGGCGCGTTGTCCGGAGTCTCATACCGGACGGTTTTTGCGCGAACTGCTTTCATGAGGTTTTGGTTCGTCATTGTGGGGGCTCTTGTTCTTGTGACGGGCCTAGGAGCCGGTGAAGTTAAAGACTCGCAATCCTTACCCGCACCCTCTTGGATGGATGAAGCTCAAAAGCGTGACTGGAAAACGGCCAGCTATGAAGACCTGAAAGCTTGGGCCGAACAGTTAGGCCTAAACGATACAGGCACTGCTGATGACTTACGCACCCGCCTGGGCCAAAGCTTGGGGTTCACAGAAATTACCCCCGTGCCAAACGTGGAAAAAAAGAAAAAGATCCTCACGATCGAAAGTGCGCGTTCGGCCGGATTTATTCAGGTCGAGCGAACCGACGGGGGGAGGGAACTTCACCTGTCGGGGGGAGTCCATCTCATTTTTAAAGATAACACCAAAAATGTCACTCACGACATTGTTTGTTCGGAACTCTGGTACGATCAAGCTTTAGGCGAAATGACTGCCAAGGGTCATGTCGTCTACACCTTGATCAACGGTAGTTCTCAGGATGTGTTTCATGGAGATAGCCTTACCTTTCGCCTTAGTGATGCCCAGGGCATCTTTTACGGGGGCAGCTCTACACGGCAACAGACCGAGCAGGGGGTAACCCTGACCTTTACTTATCAGGGAAAAACCATTAAACGTTCGGGCAACGATGTCGTCGTGATGGATAACGGGACGATTACCTCAAGTCCTGCGAGGCCTCCGAACTATGAGTTAAAGGCGAGCAAGATTTGGATCCTCGCCCCAGGTGAGTGGGGGATCGAGAATGCCGTCCTCTGGTTGGGGCGCATTCCGGTTTTTTATTTTCCTTTTTATTTTCAACCGGGTGATGATTTCTTCTTTAACCCTGTTCTGGGGTTTCCTGGTCCCTCAGACCCGCGAGGAACCTACTTACAGACAACGACGTATTTCTTGGGACAAAAAAAAAGGGATGATTCGGCGATGTCGTTCTTACAAGTTGCCGGTTCAGGAGGCGATGTAAAACGTGTCCAACGAGGGCTCTTTATGGTTCCGGGAACCCCTCCACCCCAGCCCGACCATTGGATTTTAAAAACAACCAACGACTTGTATACAAATTTGGGCTATCTCAATGGCGTCTATGCCGAGATGCCTGGCCTTGCCGGTCTCAAGACTTTTAACTGGTGGACGACTTTAGGGGTAACGAGAACCCTGGACGCGACAGGAAATCCGTATCAAACCTCGCCGTTTGATCCTACGCTGAGCCCTTGGTCACAGTTTCAGTGGGACCAAGGCTATTTTGGTCCTTGGAGTTTTCCTTTGCGCTGGGGAGCCCATGTGGATGGTAGCAATTCCCTGTTCACGTTTAAGTTGGAATTCTATACAGACCCGTCGTTGTACGGGCAGACGTTTTTAAACAGAAGTGAAAATTTCAGCCTTACCACCCTTTTAGGGCTCAATACCAACACGAACACCTACACCCTGCCAACGATTCAATCCTCACTGAACTGGCAGTTGGCTTTAACTCCTCAAAGCATGCCGCTTCCTTGGACCTTTTGGAATACCTTGAGCTTGACCCGGTTAGAGGCCGATGCCGAGTGGGACCAGAAAACAAACGGGGCCTATTCGTCTTCGTCGACGTCACCCAGTGCCTATTTGTACGCGCCGTCTTTATTCACGCTACCCAGTATTTCGTTTTCTACAGGGGGAAAGCTCTTAGATTTTTCGGGGACTTCTGCGGCTCCAGTGACGGTCAAATCGGCATTAATTTCGCCCTGGGCTTCGTCTAGTGCACCAGCGTCTTCTGAGAACTCGGATGCTCCCGCCTCCTCTGAGACTACAGGTAGCGCGAAAACTATTCCAGCCTCCCCCCTAATTCTCCCTGACCTTCAACAGGACCTCACCATTGATAAGACGGTTTCTGGTTCAACAGGCAGTTTGTCATGGACGTATTCACCAACCTGGCGAAACGAAACTCGCTACGATACCACACAGTGGGTTCAACCCGGGCAAATGAACTGGGCGGTTCAGACTCAACAGTGGTTTTTAAACCAAACGGCCGATGTGAATTATCAGCAATCCTCCCTGGATAAAACTTGGTCTTTGAGCGAAGACGTGAATTTATCGCAACTAGGGCAAAAAACCTGGGTGCTGGGGTCGGGGCTCTCCCCATCACAAGTACTTTTAGATCAGCAAACGGATGCCTCGAATACGCAAATTCAGGTTTACCAGACGTTTTCTCCGACAGTGAATCCTTTAGTGAGTATTCCAGCCTTGGCACAATCCAATGTAACCTACAACTTAAAATCAAGGTTGTGGTCACACTCGTTTTCTTCGTGGGATACAACTTCGAATACTGCGGTCTATCAGGATTTGTACTGGGATGGCACCCCCGATTCTGTGCCCATTAACAATGTCAGTGCCAAGTTGAACTGGGTTTTGCTGTACCCCAACCCTGTTTTTAACTCCTACCTTTCGTGGAGTAACGACCTTGATCCTCGTCCCACCAACCAAAGTTTGAGCTGGAATTTTGCCGCAACCCAAGACTGGGGGTCCTTAACCTCGACTTTGACCTATCGGGATATTGGAAATGGGTGGAACCCTGACCCGTGGGTGGCCAACGTGACTTGGAAGCCGTTTGCCAACTTCAGCTTTTCGCAGGACTACACCTACGATTTGGTGGATGAAAAACCGCAGTCTGCCATAAGCACCCTCAACCTTTGGGGCCTTCAAACCAAGTTTACCGCCCAGCAAACCTTTCCCTACTCCTTCAATACGGTTTCCAAGTCCTGGACCCAAGGCACACAGATGGACTTTCTGGACTCGGAACTTGACTTTACCTGGAACAACACCTGGAAAAGTCCCTACTTCTGGAAGGGTCGGGCCTACACGAGTTTAGGACTGAATGCCTCGTGGCTGATCAACCTTCAGCAGTATACCCAGATGCCTCTCTCGGTCAGTTATACGTTTAACCTGGCGGTTTCGCGTTTTTTAGACATCAGTTTGACTCATACCTTTACCAACAACCTTATGTATATGTACTTTCCGGGAATTGTTCAGAGCTTTGGCGTTCCCGGCTTGGCGACACGAAATTTTTTCACTGACGTGGCCAATTCTCTTGAATTGTGGAATCCCAGTGCCTTGCAATTGGGGGCCTTCAAGGCAAGTTCCATTGCGCTGAACTTAACCCATTATATGGATGATTGGCAGATTCAACTCAACTATCAGGCCTCTCCCCAGATCCCCGTGGGGAGCACCCAGTATCAGTGGGTGAGTACACTTACCTTTTTGATTCAATGGTACCCCTTTCCGCAGGTCAAAGCCAATGTTCAGCAAGACAGTACCGGACAGTGGTCGAATCAGAACCCACAGACTCCCGGGGTACCCTATACGTATACCGGGAGTTGAAATCTTGACGCACCTTAGGGCCTCTTCTACACTAAAGGTGGGAGTTGCTTCTGCGTAGTACGGTAAAGGTTGTTCTTGAAGAAGGGAATTTTCTCAGTCAAATTTGCGCCTACGATGACAAAAACTTAAAGGCTTTGTCAGCGGTGCTGGGGGCACCTGTGTATTCTTTTGGAAATGAGCTGCATTTTCAAAGTGATAACCCCCAAGCTCGCCAGCTTTTTGGAAATTTTATTAACGAACTGCAAAATCAAGTGAGTAAAGGCCGAATTTTAGATGAGAACTTGATTCATGGGTTGGATCAGGCCCTGCAGGCGACAGGAGATTCTTCGCTGAGGCTGTTTCAAGAAGAGGTTGTGAGCATCCCTCAGGGTTTGGGAAAAGTTTATCCCCGGGGGGTGAGTCAAGCGGAGTATGTTAAGGGAATCCGTGAACATGAGCTTTCGTTTGGCATTGGCCCTGCAGGAACAGGAAAGACCTATCTCGCCATGGCCATGGCGTTGTCCGAGGTCCTTTCGAAACGCCGACGGCGCTTGATTCTTTCTCGTCCGGTCGTTGAGGCGGGTGAAAGTTTGGGGTTTCTTCCGGGAGATCTTTCTCAAAAAATCAGCCCCTATTTAAGGCCCCTGTATGATGCCATGGAAGATTTGCTTCCTGGAGAAATCATCAACCGCCTCGAAGAAAATCGCATTCTTGAGATAGCGCCGTTAGCCTACATGCGGGGCCGGAGCTTAAAAAACTGCTTTGTCATTTTGGATGAAGCCCAGAATACTACCCCCACGCAGATGAAAATGTTTTTGACACGGTTAGGCGAAGGATCAAAAGCGGTTATCACCGGGGATCCCACGCAAATTGATTTGCCACGTCACCAGGAGTCAGGTTTGGTTCATGCTCAAAAAGTTTTAGCCGATTTAAACGAAGTTCATTTCACAATTTTCGAAAAAAAAGATGTTGTCCGAAGCTCGTTGGTGAAACGGATCATCGAAGCGTATGACGCCCATGACTAACTTGCCGCGCGATTGTGTGATCACTTCAGAAGTTTTTTACCCTTGGTTAGAGGCTTACGAAAGTTTTGTCACTAACCTTTTTGAACTTTTGAACGTTTCGGGTTGGGAGCTGGGTATCCGCTTTGTTTCACTGGCAGAAATGCGCCTCCTCAACAGGGATTTTCGCGGTAAGGATGAACCAACCGATGTCTTGTCGTTTGGAGAAGACCTTGTACTTCAACAGACGCCTTCGGTGTTAAAAGGAGACCTAGCCATCTGTGTCGAGCGCGTCTTTGAGCAAGCTAAGGATTTTGAAGTTACCCCCGAAGAAGAGCTCAAGCGAGTGACCCTTCATGGTTTTTTGCACCTTCAAGGGTGGGACCACGAAACTAATTCTCCTGAGGAACCGATGTTAAAGCTTCAAGAGGAACTCCTGTCACGACTGCAAAAGGTTGTCATTCTGTGAAAAACAAAAATTCTAAGCCTTGGTTTTCTCTGAGGAAGCAAGACAATCGTTCCTTAGAAAATCTCAATAACGAAGAAAAAGAAATGATTCAGGGGGTAGTGGAACTCGGAGACACCACCGTAAAAGAGGTCATTGTGCCCCGGATTGATGTTGTATTTCTGTCAGCAAAAATTGCGTTCAAAGACCTGATGAATAAAATTACCGAAAGTGGCCATTCACGTTTTCCTGTTTTTACCGAGACGATCGATAATGTCGTGGGTATCCTGTATGTGAAAGATCTTTTACGACATCTCGATCGCAACGCTTGGATCATCCCTGAAAACTTAGACCTCGTCTCGTTGGTGCGAAAAGCTTACTTTATTCCCGAGACAAAAAAACTCAACAGCCTTTTGCGGGAATTTCAACGAAAGCATGTCCATATTGCAGTAGCTGTGGATGAATATGGGGGTGTCTCGGGCATAGTCTGCTTAGAGGACATCATTGAAGAAATTGTGGGTGACATCCAAGATGAATTTGATGAGGATACCGAAGTCATCCTTGAAATTGGTGAACGCACTTACCTATGCGATGCCCGGGTAAGTATCGAAGAATTGAATCAATCCTTGGGCCTAACACTCCCTAATGATAACTTTGATACTCTGGGGGGCTTTGTCTTCGATTTGTTTGGAAAAATCCCCGTGCGGTTTGAAAAAGTTTCCTGGGGAGAAGCGGATTTTGTGATCCAGAGCATGGATGGGTACAAAATCAAAACCGTGAAGGTAATTTTAAAGGATTCTGACAATGTCCCGTCCCTCTAGAGCTCTGCTGCTGACGGTTTATTTTTTGCTGTGTAGCCTGTCGGGGTTTGCGCAGACTGCTACCCAGGATTTTCACCAAGGACAAAGAGCGTTTGAACAAGGCGACTCTTGGCAAGCCATTGCTGCTTTTCGACGGGCCTTGAACATCAACCCTCACTACCAAGACGCCTTGCAAGGGATGGCTCAGGCCTATTTTTCGCTAGGGGATTACGATGAAGCTTCCCGTTTTGTCGATCAAGCCCTGAATTTGGGTCGTCTGTCGGTACCGTTGCGACTCTTACGCGGGCGAGTACTTTTGGGCCAAGGAAAACTCGACGAAGCTTTGGCGATTTTTCGTGACGTTCAAGCTCAAGATCCGCAAAATCGGGGCGCTCGCTTCGGAATTGCTGAGTATGAGGTTATGAAGGGGCGCCTGGGCTATGCCACGCGACTCTTTAACCAACTGCGGCGAGAAGATCCCTCGGATTTACGGGCAGAGCTTTCTTTGATGTACATTGCCGAAGACCAAAATGATCAGCTAACGTTCGAGAAAGCTTTTCAAGATGCCCTGGACTACCATTCTTCTCAGCCACAGGTCCACGAAGCAGCGGCACAGTTTGCCTATCAGAACGGTGACACTGCTCGGGCGATGCGAGAGCTAGACCAGGCTTTAGTGTTGAATCCTCACTCCCCCGAGCTGTGGCAATTTCAAGCTCAGCTCTTTTTAGGAGACAAACGAGACTCCCGTGCCATTCAAACTTTAGATGAACATGTACTTAAAGGCGAAGGCGCCAAAAACCCACAAGGCTGGTACCTCCGAGCCCTTGCCGAAGAGGCCTTAGACCATGTCAGCGAGGCCCTGACGGCCTTCAGGATGGCTTTGCGCTTTGCTCCCGATAATGAGACCTACCGCTTTGCGCTCGAGGATCTCTTACGGCGAAAAACCTCACCTGATAGCCCCCTAAGAGCCGAAGAAGCTCAGTTCCATTTTCGAAAAGCGCGCGAGCTAGAACAACAAAATTACGACACCGAAGCCTTGGCCGAATACCGGCGAGGGTTGTTGGTGGCACCATTGGATATCTCGGCTCGCGAAGAACGGGCAGGGCTTTTTCAACAGGCTGGTTTTGCGACCAGTGCCCTACAAGAGCTAGAAACTGTGGCTCACTTGCATCCCGACTACAAAAAAATCTCGTTTTTGGATCAGCTGGAAATTCAAAAAAGCCTCTATGAACAAAGTTTGCCGGCACAGTGGGGTCTGACTCTAAAAGATCTCGATGCCTTAGACAGCACGGGAACTTCGAACTTTTACCGTCCCTTCAGAGTGGGACTCTTTTATGTTCCCTCGGCGTCACGAACCGCCTCGTACCAAGGTGATACCTTTTTAGCCGAGGATTTTGCCGATGAGCTGACTGTCTCACGGATGATTGACCTTGAACCTTCTGCGAATCAGCGGCGCGCCCATGCGGTTTCGGGATTTAACGAGGCTTTTGCTCGTTCGCGCCAGGCAGGTCAAGAGTTTTTTATCCTGCTGACCGTCCGAGAGGGGCAACGAGATTTCTCGGCAGTGGCGCGGCTTTGCCTTACCCGGACGGGGCGTACGGTTCAAGAGTTTCCGGTCTATAAAAAAGGCTTAGAGCCTGATACCAAGGGCTTATACGATTTAGCGCAACAAATTTTAGCGACCTTTCCCCTGCGCGGAAGTATCCTTCAGCGAAACGATGACCAGGCTCTGGTCAACTTAGGAACCAGGGATGGCTTGGCTCCTGGTCAAAGCTATGAAGTTCTTCGCAATGGTTCAGGCCAGCTCACCGGTGACGCCTCTTGGGTTGCCGTAAATGCCGAAGATAAGTTAGGGACCTGGAAGGTTAGCTCAGCTTCCGATTGGGTCTCAGAAGGACAACTCTCAAAAGCTGGCTTTTTTGACACCATCGTTCCCGGTGACGAGGTGATTCTTGTTCCTCCGGCTCAGCCTTCGGCTCTTCCACCGCCCTTACCGGTCTCTGCACGACTTCAACGGTCACTCTTGGGGCTCCGAGGTTGACATAGTCCGCATTTTTTCTCTAGAATGAATCGTTAAATTTTAGTACTATTCATGGAGGATGACATGGCAACAAAAGTGGCAATTAACGGCTTTGGCCGCATTGGCCGTCTGGTGTTCCAGGCTCTAGTCGATAAAGGGCTTTTGGGCAAGACTATTGATGTCGTAGCCGTGGTTGACGTTTCCACGGACGCGGATTACTTCGCTTATCAGCTGAAGTACGATTCGGTCCACGGTAAGATGAATGCCAAAATTTCGACCGAGAAGAGCGATGCCTCGTTGGCAGAAAACGATATTCTGGTGGTCGATGGTCACAAGATCAAGTGTGTCGGTGCTGTAAAAGAACTCAAGGATCTTCCTTGGGGTAAGCTGGGTGTTGAGTACGTTATCGAATCCACTGGGCTTTTTGTCGACGACAAATCCAAGGGTCACCTGGATGCCGGTGCCAAGAAGGTCATTATTTCCGCCCCGGCCAAAGGCAAAGATGTTCCCATCAAGACCTTTGTTATGGGTGTCAACAACGAAGAGTACAAGGCCTCGGAACACCATATCGTTTCGAATGCTTCCTGCACCACAAACTGCTTGGCTCCTCTCGTTCACGTCTTGCTCAAGGAAGGAATCGGCATTGAAACTGGTCTGATGACCACCATTCACTCGTATACCGCAACGCAAAAGACGGTTGACGGTCCTTCGAAGAAAGATTGGCGCGGTGGCCGCGCTGCCGCGATCAATATTATTCCCTCCACCACGGGTGCCGCAAAGGCTGTTGGTGAAGTTCTTCCCGCCACCAAGGGGAAGCTTACTGGGATGTCGTTCCGCGTACCGACCGCCGATGTTTCGGTCGTCGACTTAACCTTCCGCGCTACTCGCGATACCTCGATTGAAGAAATCAACGGCCTGTTGAAAAAGGCTTCGGAAACTTACCTCCAAGGAATTTTGGGGTTTGCGGACGAAGAGCTGGTTTCGACCGACTTTGTGCATGACAACCGCTCGTCGATCTACGATAGCTTGGCTACCCTTCAGAATAACCTGCCTGGAGAAAAGCGCTTCTTTAAGCTCGTTTCTTGGTACGATAACGAGTGGGGTTACTCGAATCGTGTCGTGAACCTGCTCGAACACATGATCAAGAGCAGTAAGTAAGATTTTGAGTACGTTGTTCTAAAAAAAAGGCCTCCGCAAGGGGGCCTTTTTACCAAGAGGAGGGCAAAATGATTAAGACAATTAAGGATGTTTCCGTTCAGGGCAAGCGCATCATTATGCGTGTAGATTTTAACGTCCCCATGAAAGACGGTAAGGTGCAGGATGATACCCGCATAGTCGCGGCTCTGCCCTCGATCCGTTATCTGTTAGAGCAGGGCGTTAAGAGTATTGTCCTCATGAGTCACCTGGGCGACCCCAAAAAAGACGCCAAAAAAGCCAAAGAAAAGGCCGAAAAAGACGGAAAAGAATTTGATGAGGCGAAGTACATTGCCGGAAAACATCGCATGAAGCCTGTCGCCGAGTATTTAGCTGGCAAGCTGGGAAAGCCTGTGGTGTTTGCCGGTGAGGACTCCTGCTTCGGTAAAAAGGCTCTGATCGAGTCACAGCCGGATGGCACGGTGTTGATGCTCGAAAATACCCGTTTTCATAAAGAAGAAACCAGTGAAGACCCGGCCGAACGGGATAAGTTGGCTAAGGAACTGGCGAGCTACGGCGAAATCTTTGTTAATGACGCCTTTGGAACCGCCCACCGGGATCACGCTTCGACGGCCTCGATCGCCAAATTCCTGAAAGTCAGCGTTGGTGGCTTCCTCATGGAAAAAGAAGTGGCCTACCTGGAACCCATTGTCGTTAACCCCGGAAAACCCATGGTCGCCATCATTGGTGGTGCCAAGGTCAGTTCAAAAATCGCTGTTTTAGAAAGCCTTTTGAAGAACGCCGCCGCTTTGATCATTGGTGGAGGGATGGCTTATACCTTTTTGAAGGCTCAAGGCCACAAGATTGGTAAGTCTCTCGTCGAGGATGATCAGCTGGATACCGCTAAGAAAGTTTTAGAGGCCGCCAAAAAATCGGGCACTGAAATTGTTCTTCCCCTTGACCATGTTGGTTCTGAAAAATTTGACCCTGCGGCTCCCGCTGTTGCCATCAACGGTATCGATATCCCTGACAACCTGATGGGTATGGATGTTGGGCCCAAGACTCTTGAGGCCTATAAAGCGGTTTTGGCAAAAGCAAAGACGGTAGTTTGGAACGGGCCCGTGGGGGTTTTTGAGTTTGATTCCTTTGCGAAAGGGACAGGTGAAGTCGCCAAGCTCGTCGCGGAGGCTACAAGCAAAGGGGCAATAACCGTGGTTGGCGGTGGTGACTCTGTGGCTGCGGTCAACAAATTTGGTCTGGCAGACAAGATGAGTCACGTCTCTACCGGGGGCGGGGCTTCGTTGGAATTGTTAGAAGGCAAGAAACTCCCCGGCATCGAAGTGTGCCGGTAAATACAAAGGAAGAAGTTATGCGTCAAAAATTTATTGCCGGGAACTGGAAGCTATGGGGGACCTTGGATCAAGCAAAAGCCCTAGTTTCGGCGTTGGCTCCCGCGTTGAAAAGCTCGAAAAATCGGTTTTTGGTCGCTCCTCCCTATACAGCTTTGGCCGCGGTCAAAGAGCTGACGAAAGGCACAGGTCTGTTAGTTGGGGCCCAAGATTGTTCCAGCTTAGAATCTGGTGCACGGACGGGGGAAATTTCGGTCCTAATGCTTAAGGAGCTTGGGGTTGATGCCGTCATTTTGGGGCACTCGGAACGTCGCCAGTTTCATGGAGAAACCGATAAACTGGTCAATGAAAAAATTAAGCTTGTTCTTAAACACGGTCTTGAGGTTATTTACTGTAACGGAGAAACCTTGGCGGAGCGTGAAGCGGGAAAGGCTGCCGAAGTGGTGATCCGTCAAACCAAAGAAGCCTTTGCTGGCATTTCTGAAGAAGACTTGAAAAAAATCACCATCGCCTATGAACCCGTTTGGGCCATTGGTACCGGAAAGACCGCAACTCCCCAGGATGCCAACGAGATTCATCAGGTCATTCGTCAAACCGTCAAAGAACTCTATTCAAAGGCCGCCGCAGATGCTATGATTATTCAATACGGCGGTTCCGTCAAACCCGAGAATGTCAAGGATTTGATGGCTATGCCAGATATTGACGGGGCTTTGGTGGGAGGCGCTTCGCTCAAAGCGGAGACCTTCCTTCCGATCTGTCTGTTTGATCAATAATTATCGGGAGTTTACTCATGGGGATTCTTGAAGGCATTCTCTTGGTGCTTTTTGTCATAATTGCTGTCTTACTCGTCTTGATGGTTCTTATTCAAGACGACCAAGGGGACGGCCTCACAGGAATGTTTGGTGGAGGCAGTTCAACCACTTTTGGCTCTCGGGCCGGTAACGTCTTAACCAAGACGACGTCAATCTTGGGCACTCTATTTATGATTCTTGCCTTTGTGTTGGCGTTTATGTTCAAGACCCCGATGACCGGCGATGTGGCGGCTGCGGCTCGTTTGCAAAGTCAATCCCAGGCGGATTGGTGGGAAGCGAAAGCCCCCGCACCTGTGTTGCAACCGGCTCAGGCCCCTAAGACTGCTCCGGCAACTAGTACCGTTCCTGCAAAAACCGCTCCTTCGAAGTAACAAGATCCTTTGTCTATTGTTTACTCAACAACCCTGGGCTGATGTTCAGACCAGGGTTTTTTCTTGACAGGGGGAAGTCCCCCTGATACTGTGTTGGCGAAATCTTAGGTTCACCTTAAGATTTTCAAAGGCAAAGAAAGGATTTTATGAAGAAATTACTCGTTATCTTCCTCTTAACAGCCGCCTCTTGGGGGGTACAAGCACAGGCCCTGGGTGGTCCCGTAGCGATTGTTAAGCTCAATTCAACCTATGTGATTACCCAACAAGCCTTTCGGGAACGAGAGCAGATAGTGGCCTCGAATGTTGGGCGTGCGTTAACTCCGCAAGAGCAAAATTCGGTTTTAGATTCGATGATTCAGGACGAGTTGTTTCGTCAAGCCGCGGTGCAAGCTGGAATTACAGCCACGGATGACGATGTCATGCGGGAACTTCGTCAAAGCAACCCTCAAGCCTCTGATGAGCAGATTCGTCGAGAAATGGAACAACGTTACCATATGTCTTGGTCGTCCATTCTCGTCGAAATTAAAAAACAACTCACGGCGCAAAAATTTTTAGCGACCCAGCCTGGTGTTCAAGATATCGGAAAAAATCTTGATGTCAGCGAAGCTGAAATTACTGACTTTTACAACAACCACGCTGATAAGTTTGTTCTGCCGGACATGGTTCGTGTCTCTTACATTTACTTTGATACAACCGTACATCCCCAGGGAACCCTCGAAGAAATCACTCAAAAAGCCCAGGATGTGTTGAGTAAAATCCAAGCGGGCAAGATGACCTTTGAAGAGGCTGTTCGGTTGTATTCTCAAGATGCCCGAACGGCTCGTCTTAACGGCGATTTAGGTTTTGTTCCCAAAGATTTAGATTCACCGAATTTACGTCCCTACGTGCAAATCTACGGAAAAGACTTTTTACGGCAACTTTTTACGTTACACATTGGTGACGTTAAACTTTTGAACACGAGTCATGGTTTGGCGATTGTAAAAATCACGGATCATATTCAAAAGCACTTTTTAAACTTGACTGATCCCATTTTTCCCGGACAAACCGTGACGGTTCATGATTATATCAAGCAGAACCTCTACCGGGAAAAAGCCATGAAAGCTCAAGACGCCTTTATTGAAAAGGTGGGGGAACGCTTAAGAAAAGAAGCGGATGTTAAGACTTATCCGCAGAATATGTAAGTTATGGGTTCACGACGTCAAGCGCGAATACTTGCGTTTCAAAACCTCTTCGGTCAGGATTTTAATCCCCAGAAGGCTGAAGAGGCCTTGTCCTTTTCCTGGATGGAACCCGAGGAATTTGCCGCCCTTGAGCCAGATGTGTTGGCCTTTGCTCGGGGTTTGATCCAAGGAACGTTAGAAAATTGGGAAGCCATTGATGCCTCGATTCAAAGCCAACTGAAACGGTGGGATTTTAATCGGATAGGAAAGGTAGACCTTGCTATTTTGCGGCTTAGTGTCTTTCAAATGTTATTTATGAAAGATATTCCCGTTAAAGTTGTCATCGATGAAGCGATTGATCTAGCAAAGAGCTTTGCGTCAGATGAATCCTACCGGTTTGTGAACGGCGTTCTTGACGGCCTGCGGCGGGAAAAAGGCTTGTGAGTGATGAAGTGGGGACGTCTCGTCTTCCTCCTTTTGGTTTTGGGAGCTCTGGCCGGAGGGGGAATTCTCTTCTGGTCAGTTTTTTTTCCTTCGTCCCCACCACAAATTTATCACGATCTTCCTCGGGTTGACCAAGACCTTGAAACCGGTCACTTCGCCCAAGCAAAAGCGGATTTATCCCGAATACCCCAGCAAAATCTTTCCAGTATGGGGTGGCTGAGCCTTTTGAAACGGGCGGTCATTCTTGCCGAAAAATCGGGAGACTGGCCCTTTGCGCAGAAATTAACTCAAAACGCTCTTCAGCAATTTTCGGGAAATTTGAACTTTCGCGCTCTTTTGGTCTGGGAAGCTTTGCAACAAGGTAAAGCTGCCTTAGCCCTTCAAAAGGCCAACGAGCTCAAGGGCACGGCGTGGAATGCTTTGTGGTTGCAAGCCTCGGTAGAAGCTCATCATTATGCCCAACAACCCCCTTCAACCCGGGTTGAAGACTATCTTGCGGTGGTTCTTGAAAACCCTGTAACAGCACCTATCCCCGTTTTGCAAAGTTTAATGCCCTTGGGTGAGGTTTCGTGGAACACGGACCTCGTTTTAGCGGCCTTGTCCCAAGTTCGTTTAGATGTTGCCGTGGCAGCGTTGCGTTCCTTAAATGACCAAATTCCTCAATCCCCCCTTTTAAAAAGTCTTAGAATTTTGGTGACAGCAGACCAACACCATTGGGACCAGGCCCTAACCGAAGATCATAAAAGCACGCCTTTATCAGATCGTCTTTCGATGTTGTTAAGAGCCGAAATACTTTTGCACCTCCACCAGGATCAGAAGGCGCAACGGCTTTACACTACCTTGGCCGCCCAAGAAAAGCACCTTCCAGAAGCGGTGTATATCAACCTTGTGGGACTGGCGTTACGAAAGCATGATATCGTAGCCGCCGCCCAGTGGATTGCTAAAGCTCAGCAACAACAACGCTGGAACTCGCAAGCTCCGTTAGAACAATTATTGGCTTGGCAGGTGGCTTTCGCCCAAGGAAAGACACAACAGGTGGGCCAAGAGATGGATCATGTGCTTGAAGAGGCAAAAGAAAATGGCGACAGCCTTTTTTCAACCCAAGTAGAGTTATTAAGAATGTCGCTTTGGCCAGAAACCTTTTCGCTTCCACGACTATGGAGCCTTTTTCATGAATTCCCTAGCTTTGCGCCGCTGGCGGAACGGTTAGCCTGGGAACTTATGAAGCAGGGCTCTTGGCATGAGGCCCGCAGGGTCGCGGATGAATGGAAGACCCATACCCCCGATGAACCCGATTGGTGGTATCGTTATGATCGAGCCTTGATCGCATCTCACGAAAACCGCTTTGACGAAGCCTGGGAAAACCTTGCTAAGATTTCTCGATCAGAACGAGATGGGTTTTATTATTATAATAGAGGCTTGATTTCTCTCTTAGCGGCACAAAAAGTCAACCCCAGTCAAAAAGATACGTGGCTGAGAAAAGCCGGAGAAAGTTTTTCATCGGCCTTAAATCAAAGTGCCGACCTCGGTGATTCGGCGTTTACGGCCGATATTCTTTACCATCGAGCTGAAGCCTCTTTGGCATTGCTTCCCGATCTTGATACCGACCTGTCACGAGCTGTTTACGGAACCGCTGTTCAGGATCTACAAACAGCGGTAGTATTAGACCATCAGAACTGGGAGGCGGGGTATTTGTACCGCATAACTACGGCAAAGAAAGGACTAAAACCATGATTCAACTCAAAACCAAAGAACAAATTCAACGGATCAGGGAATCCTGCCAGCTCTTAGCGCGAATGTTTCGCGAAATTGCCCCGCTGGTGCAGGTTGGGGTGTCGACGCTTGACCTCGACAAGTGGGCCGAAGACTTTATTCGCAGCCATGGCGGAAAACCTGCCTTTAAAGGCTATCAGGGCTTTCCTGGCACCTTGTGTACCTCCTTGAATCAAGAGGTAATCCACGGAATTCCCAAAGCCAACCGTAAAATTCAGGAAGGGGACCTGGTAAGCCTTGATTGTGGCATTGATTTAGGGGGATATTTTTCTGACATGGCAATTACCTATGCGGTGGGAAATATCACCAAAGAAGAAGAGACTCTTCTGTCGGTTACCAAACAGAGCCTTGAAGCGGCAATCGCCGCTATGAAACCGGGGGGGAGGATTCGTGACGTTGCGACAACTGTCACCCAGTTGGTTAAGCCTCACCGGTTCGGTATTGTCGATCAGTACTGTGGCCATGGGGTTGGTTTTAGTCAGCACGAAGATCCGCAGGTACCCAATGCCCTCGGCGTGGGAGCCTCCCCTCGGCTGGTACCGGGAATGGTGTTAGCCATCGAACCCATGATTAACTTAGGAAAACCCAGTGTCAGGGTTCTGAGTGATGGTTGGACGGTTGTAACCACCGATGGCAAAAAATCAGCACATTTTGAATATACGGTGGCGGTTACCGAGGATGCCGTCGAGATTCTTACTGCTGAAATGTAACGAAACGCTATTGAGCAACCTTTATAGATAAAACACCACAAGGAGAACGAGCATGTCCCTGAAGAATTTTTTAAGTTCAAAACGGGTTTTGATTTTTAACAGCATCATCATCGCCATGGTCGCCGGTTTCGGAATCGGGGTAGTCGTTCTGGGATTAAACGGGACGTGGTCGCCGCGATCGCAAGTTTACGCCGAAGAAAAGCCGATTGTTGTCCCTTCCAGCGTCTATGATATGCAAAATACCTTTCGTCAGATTGCGAAAAACGTTTTGCCGTCTATTGTTGAGGTCTTGACGGTATCCACCGACGAGCAAGCCCCTGAAATGCCCGAAACTCCGCCGTTTGACTATTTCTTTGGCCCTCAGCCTAAGGCCAACAAAGGCCCTCAGGTTTTGCCGAAAACCGAAGGGTTAGGGAGCGGAATTTTGGTTCAGCAGAATGGGAATACCGTGTATGTCTTGACCAATAATCACGTTGTTGAAAACGCCGATAAGGTTACCGTTACCCTTTATGACAAGAGAACCTATAAAGCGAAAATTGTCGGTACCGACCCTCGGCGAGATCTTGCCTTGATTTCGTTTCAAGCAAAACCTGGTGATCAGCCTTTTGTTCTGGCCAAGTTGGGCAATTCCGATGAGCTGGAAGTTGGGGATTGGGTGTTAGCCATTGGTAACCCTCTGGGCCTCGATTTTACCGTCACCAGCGGTATTGTGAGTGCCTTAGGCCGACGTGGCGGTCCGAACGATTCCATCAACATCGACAGCTACATTCAAACAGATGCCTCAATTAACCGAGGAAACTCCGGAGGCGCCTTGGTCAACTTGCGTGGGGAAGTCATCGGAATCAATACCTGGATTGCCTCGCCCAACGGTGCTAGTGTCGGCTTAGGCTTTGCCATCCCGATCAACAGTGCCAAACGTCCTATTCAAGATTTTATCAAGGATGGCGCCGTTCAGTATGGTTGGCTAGGGGCGTCGGTCAGCGACCTTTCACCCGAAATCGCCAGCAAATTAGGTGTACCTCCCAACGTAACGGGGTCTTTTATTCCTGATATTTTCTTAAATACGCCGGCAGACAAGGCTGGCATAGAACCTGGCGATTTTGTGATTAAGATCAATGGTAGAGATATTAAGGACACTCCCGATTTAGTTCAGACCGTGGGTGATCTTCCGATTGATAAACCGGCAACCTTTACTCTGATCCGCGAAGGTCAAGAAATCACAAAAACGGTGATAATTGAAAAGCGGAATGAAAAAGAGGTGCGGTCGTTAAAACTTTGGCCCGGCTTGGCTGTAGCTCCGTTAACGGCTGATATTCGTAGTCAACAAGGTCTGGCCAAAGATGTTCAGGGACTCATTGTTGCGCAAGTTCAAGACCGTTCTACTGCGGATATTGCGGGAATTAAACCAGGAGACGTGATCAACAAGATCAATGACACACCGGTTACCACCCTGAAAGAGTTCTATCGAGCGTTAAATGCCTCGAGACAGGTAAAAATTAGCT
The DNA here is from genome assembly GCA_021782055.1 of bacterium. The sequence continues at coordinate 34,438 of JAJXVP010000001.1, forward strand.
TCAACCGTCAAGGCGTCGAGCTCAACATCGGAATTACCCGCTAAGCTTACGTAGCAAACGTTCGGTTTGCTACAAAAGAAAGAGCCTCACTACTAGGTAGTAGTGAGGCTCACTTTTACTTAGCAACTTGCTGTCAGTAAAGGTAGCAAAAGCAGTTTAAGCTTTATTAAAAAGCTTTTCACCTTCGATGAGAATTTTTAAAACCTCTTCTTTCGAGGGGGCAGCGATCAGACGGGCCACGTAATCGCCTTCGCGCAAGATTTGATTCAGTTTGGCGAGAACCCGCAGGTGAACGACTTCACTATCCGAAACCAACAAGAAAAATAGATGGGTCATTTTGCCGTCCATGGATTCGTAATCCGTGCCTTGACGACAGATGCCGATCACCATACGAGGGCCACCTCCGGGATTTTCTTTGGGATGGCGAAGGTGAGGGATGGCGACGCCGCGACCAATACCGGTGGTTACCATTTTTTCGCGTGCTAAAAGTTTTCGCAAAAACTCTTCAGGATCTTCAATGATTTCTTGCGTGACCAGGGGTTGAATCAGTTGAGTCAGGATATCTTTTTTACTTCCCGAGTTGACGTCGGTAATAATCAGATCTTCGTTGGTCAACCGTGTAAAGGGAATCAGGCCTTCTGGATTCTCTAAGATTTTGGCCAAGTCGTTCTGAGGAACGACGTTCATGCGGGATATCAACCAATCGTCGATCATGCTTTTCATGAAACGCCACTGGCTGGCCACTTTCGTACAAGGAATTTCACCGCGGGCAATCATGCGCGAAACCGTTTTTTCGGCGATCTTCAAGTACGAGGCCACCTCCGTCATGGTCATGATCTCACTATCAGGAGAGTCACTCATACTTATAGCCTCCTATTGTCTATTATAGTCCACTATTTTCTGTTGTCAACCAGAGTTTGTAGAGAAAATGGGGGGCGGCGGAAAATTTCTAGCTCTTTGGTGAGCATGGTATCGTTTTCAAATAAGAATTTCCCTGTTGCATAGTGACCGTCCAAAACCGGTTTGAGCCAGTGCGGATCATCGGCCCACATTTCGTCCCAGGGCATCGAAGCCCAGGGATGCCAAAACGGAAGCGCTTCGTCTGTTTCTTGAGGGGTCCCCTCGTAGGCGTAGGCAAAAAAGGCTTTTACGAAAAGACCATAGCCATCGGTAAAGGCAAACGAAAGCGTGGCCACCTCTTCCAGCTGGCTGACCTGCAATTTCGTTTCTTCCCAGGTTTCGCGAATGCCGGCTTGTGCAAAAGATTCCCCGGCTTCTAAGCGACCTCCGGGAGCGTTAATTTTTCCTTGTCCCAGACCTCGTTTCTTGCGAATCAATAAGATTCGTTCTTCGATTTTTAAAAATACGAGCACAGCTTTCTCTTTAGCCTGCCAGGTTTGCCAACTAAATTCGTTCATCAGGGGGCCTCTCCTTGAATTTGAAAACTTACTACCGGGAGAGCGTCTGTCAGGGGGTAGATTTCTGTGGGGAACTCGGCGGTCCAGTGAACCATAACGCTGTCTCCTGAGGCTAAGGGGGAACGTTCGGGGCTCACAGCAGTTTTGGTCATGGACTTCCACAGCCTTCCCTGGGGGCCAGTCCAGCGGGCCGTGACCACTAAATGATTGAGGGCCTTTAGGCCAGAATTAGTAATTTGCAGGTCGAGATCATTCTCTTGCTTCGCGAACAAAGACCTCCAAACATCACGGGTAATAACACCGCTGAGCTGTATTCCCGGAAGATCGCCTTGAAGGCTTACGGGTTCCGGATGGGGCGAGGTTGCCGTGGAAGGGATCAAAAGGGTGGTTTTGATAAAAACTTCAGCAGCGGGTTTTGTCCACAGCTGGGCGTCGAATTGCTCAAAGATTGTCACCGGTTGTCCTGGGGGAAGAATCCCGTTGCGAGCTTGATCCCAAAGGACGACAGAACGTTCAGCTAATACCGTTTTGTCAGCACTTAAGACGTCAATTTTGGCCTCCCAGCGTTGCAAGGCCAACTTAGGAAAGCGGACCGTCGCTAAAATTTCTACAACACTAGTTTCTTGAAAAAAAGCCTCTCGGGAGCGTTGGACTTGCATCTGATAGGGGTACCCTTGAGTGTCGAGGGTTAAACGAAGGTCTGAGGAGCTTTGACGGTAAGAGCCGCCTAAAACCGCGCCGGGATTGAAGGGATGAAAAACATGCGAGGCATTTAAGACAACAACAAGTACAAGGGCGACCCCGACGAGTCCCCCCAAGAGAAAAGGAAGGGGAAGCTTTTTTCGAGAACGTGAAGGCGATTTTCGATTCGCTAAGAGTTTTCGTAGGGCTACAAAACTTGGTTCTGGCCTGTCTTTTAAATTTGCCAGCAAAGTTTCTTCGACCTGGGGCTCCCTGGGGCCTATCCTTAAGGCTTCTTGCCATTCTTCGGCGGCAGCTTCGGCGTCATTTTGCGCAAAGAGTCGTTGCGCTCGCTGGAGGTGGCCTTGTCTCAACAAATCGAGTTGATGAGCATCTTCGGGGGTTAAATCGGCGTCTTCCCAACGTTTTTGCCAGCTTTCTTCGGTAAACGGGGTTTCGAGAGGGAGCTGCGACAAATCTTGGAGAAATGCTCTGAGACGATCGAGGCGAGCACTCATGCGGCAACCCGAAGATTTTGCCGATACTCTAAGCAAAAAGTGATTTCTTTATCCACGATCCTAGGTTACCATAGGCCCTAGGGCGGATCAAGAATCAGGGAGTTGCCGGTTGAACGTTCTTGTATTGTATTCAGAAGATAAAAAAGGGGATCTTTTATCGCTAGGAACCCTTTTGTACGAAAAAAACATTACTTTTAAAGCTCTGCCGCTTCTTGAGGAGTGGTCGATCTTTGACTCCGAAGACCTCTTGTTTCACCTGCGCAACTACACGCATTCGTTGTTTTTAGTTTCGCGTGACCATATTCAAAACCGCTATTTTGTCTTTGCCGTCGCCTATTGCCTTGGTGCTCATGAAAGAACCTACCTTTTGGATACCGAAGGGGGAGTCTACCCCTCCTTTTGGCAAAACCGCTGTTCTGTTTCGCGGAGTTTTGGCGAGTTTATTCAGTTGCTCTGGACCGAAAAAGAGCGCTGGGAACGTTTTTTAAAACGTCTTGAAGCCAAAGACGCATTAGTCGAACGGGGTGTCGAAGTTTCGAACTCCGGATTTTTAGAGGCCGTAGCCGCTGGGGATACGGGGTCTGTGGAATTGTACCTAGAGGCAGGGTTTTCTCCTGACCTGTGCAATAAAAAAGGTGTACCGGCCCTCGTCTGTGCGATCCGTAACGCCCACTTTATTACCATGAGAACACTTTTAGATCATGGAGCCACTCTCGATCTCAAAGCTTCTGACCGCGATACCACGGCGTTAATGGATGCGGCTTCTCTTGGTGAAGCGGCAGCAGTCCAAGAATTGGTGGAACGTGGGGCCCAACTGGATCAGCAAAGCAAAGATGGGCAGACAGCGTTAGTTCTGGCCCTCGGAAAGGGGGATGATCAGTGTGCCCTCATTCTTTTGCAGGCAGGAGCGAATCCCGATATCGAAGACAAATTGGGTATGAGCGCTCGAAAGTATGCCCAGCTTTTTGGGCGTACAAAAATCTTGGCCTATTTAGGCTAAGACAGGGGTTAATGAACCCTCTGCAGCCGTTCCATTTCCTTTTGAAGCTCCGTGGTTTTGCTGGCCGTGTTGATCATGTTTTGTGCCGGCGTAAAGGATGGTTCAAAATCGAGGGCCTGCTTCCAGTCAAAGATTGCTTCTTCGACATTGCCCCTGGCATACGCCTCTAGACCTTTGAGATAAAAACTTCGGGCTCGATCATGGGCAGCTCCCCGGCCCAAATCCCCAAGGTTGATTTTGGCTTCAATGCTGATGCGGTCAAAGGGTTGTAGGGTCGTCATTAAGTCAACGGTATAATTCACGTTCATAACCAGCTTGTCGATGGCAAACGAGGTTCCTGCGGTAAAGCGCGGTCGCCCCGGGACGAGGTCCAGGCCGCTTTGGACTGCCCAGAAGTTGGTTAAGGCCAGATCCATCCCCACCGCATAATTAATTTCTTGGGGAGGAAGGTTAACGCCAATGAAAAAAGGAATATTTGTGTCAAAGGACACAGTCAGGGGCCGTATGGGGGAGTAGGCTATGCCCACCGAGGTTTCTGAGGGTAGAGGATCCCCCATGACAGGCGGGCCTACATTTTTGACGGCGACTCCAAAAGAAAAGTTACGATCCAACGAGGGGTAAAATTTTAAAAAATTAAAACGGGTGAGCATACCGAAATCACCCATCATGTCAAAAGCGGATTGCCCTTGGGCAATCGAGATGGGGACTCCTCGGTACGCGAATTTCAGGTTAGCCCCTAAGGTAATGCCCGAAAAATAAAAGCTTTTGAGAAAGTTGTACGAAGCGTTCAAGGTGCCGACATATTCAGTGTAATACCCTTTCGCGTAATCCGAGGACCAAGAATTTTGATAGCGTGTACCCCAGTTATTGATCGCCGTAAAGGGCAAATACAGCAGTTTACTGCCAAAGCCCATGCCCAAGTTGTCGTGCCGGATGGTATAAACCACCGATTCCATACGGGAATCACCAATCCAATCGTTGTGAAAGACCGAAAGTTCGGTATCTTTCAACAGGGCACTACCGGCGGGATTGGCTTCAAGGTAGCCGGAGTCTTTGACGACAGCGGTGTAAGCGGTGCCCATGGCTTCGTACATACCGCCGGAGGGAATATCGAGGGTCCAAAAGGTCGCCAAACCGGCGTTGGGGTCAACCCCGGCGAATTGGCTAATGACGGCATACCAGTCCTCGAGGCCCTGTGACCACGCGTGCAGAGGTGCGCACAAAAAAAGGAGAACCAGCAATCTTTTCATTACCTTTACATTATAATACCATAGCGCTCTAAAGTCTGAAAAGAATGGGAAATACCCTTTGAGATTTTGCAAATGGCTCGTCCTCGTCATCTTCCTATTCTCGGCAGGGGGCGTCGTTTTCGGAAACGGTGTTCAAGAGGACCGTATTGCGAAAGCGAAGGAGCTTATTGCTCAAAAAGACTACAACGAAGCCATCCTCCTTCTAGCTAAGGTCGTCAAAGAGGAACCTGATCGTCTTGATCAAGCCCAAGAATTACTTGATGAAATTCGTCGAGCCCGCGACTCGTTTAACAACGATTTTTCGCGTTTGCTAACTGCCTTGTACACCGATCAGGACGAGGGCAAGGCTTTGCGAATTATTAAAGAAATGGAGTCAACCGATAAAAGTCCCAATATCGCGATGCAACGCGAAATTGCGCAGGCAAAACGGTCAGCCCGCTTAATTTATTACCAAAAACAGTTTGCGGCGATTATGGCCAAGGGGCTAGCCGCGCTGAACCAAAATGATTACAGCGGAGCCATTTCGGTCTATGTGTCCGGTTATTCGCTGGCCCGAGACGAGTTTGACGAAAATAACTTTAACGCCCTGTTGCGTGATAGCGTCTTTCGCGCTTTAGGCGATCTCGAAAAGGCCGCTTCGCTGTTCGCTCAAAATTCCGCTGCCTTTCAAGCCCTTCAAAACACCGGGGTACAAGTCTTTGAGGGAAATCCCGACCAAATTTCAACGCGCCTTACTTCTGTCACCGATAAGATCCGAGAATTGGCGGATTTAAGAAGACGAATTTATCAAGATTCCGAAGTGTTTGCGCAAGAAAATGACCTGATTAAAAAGACCATTCCCGACTTGGCAACCGGGGATTTTTTTCTTTCGTATGCGTATTTGATTACACGCGGGCGCTCTGATGTACCCCAACGCGAGGGGATTATCGGGTCGATCGACAGACTTTGGAACGCCGATGCTCAAGCTTGGTCGCAGACTATTCAGCGGCGCACCGACCAACTCTTTACCCAGGCGACGCAAAACCTCGACCAGCAAGCCTGGAGCCAAGCTCAACGGGTTTACCAAGAAGCCTATACCGTTTCAAAAGCCGCTCTCTCGTTAGCAACGTTGTGGAATTTAACGGCTTACCCCCAGGCCAACGGTGCCTTTTCGCCAGAATACGTCAGTCTGCTGAATACCTTACTTCCTCAACTTATCTACCTTAACAGTCGACGTTCTTTGGCGCTTCAAGGCCAACAAAGTGCCCGCATTCAGGCTCTGGAAGCTGGGATTCATCCCGAACAGATTTCTGACAGCACGGCGATTGATTCCCTTCAACAAAAAGTCGATGAAGATCGACAAACTTTGGCGGCTTTCGCCTCGCAAGCCCAGAGTAACGTTGAGCGCATGTCTGCCCTAACTTCAACGGGTTGGCCCTTTCAACAGGAACAGCAGTTTTGGTCAGGTTGGCTTAACCGGTGGCAACGCTACCTGACGCAAACGACGACTCTCGAAAGTTCTTTGATTGACCGTAAAGGCTTTTTAGAGTACGCGATTTTGCAGCAGCGGTACCAAGACTTTCAACAGGCGACACAGCACATCCAAACGTTGGTGGACGGTAAGCTCGTAAACCAGGGTAATGCAACCTTTTTATCCCATGATCCCCGACAGGCCCTTGCCCTTTTGCGCCAAGGTCAACCTTCGGAAGTTGCCCTTCGGCAAAATTTACGGTCTTACATTGACCGTTATCAAGCTATCCCTGCTGTGCTGGCCACCCCTGCAGTTCAGAACTGGCCCGTGAAAGGGCAAGCCCTTCTTGACGAATTAGATCGCTCAACACGACGGCGTTCTCAACTTTTAGCTACGGCAACGGCCAATTGGGAGCGCGCCCAACAACTTCAACGAGAGGGAGACCGACTGCTTCGTGAGGTGCAGCCACAAATCGATAACGCTGACTTTCCGGCAGCTCGCCGGGTGTTGAACGAAGCTACAGGACGTTTTTCTGCTTCTTTAAACCTCGAAGATGATGCCGTGCTGAGAAAATCCAGCGACGAGGAAACGAAACGCCTGTTCGCGCTGATCCTCAAAGGCGAAAATGAACTTGTTGTTCGCGAAGTACGCCGGCTTATTACGGCGGGCAGTACGGCATATTTAACAGGACAATTTCCTCAGGCAGAGCAAACCCTGCTTCGGGCTCAAGCCCGGTGGGCAACCACCAATGCTGTACCAAACCAGGAAGTAACCTATTGGCTAGGTTTGGCTCAAAATGCCCTCTCGATCAATACAGGCAGAACGATCAACCCCACTGATCCCTTGTACAACGAGATTCAGGCTTTATTGAACTTTGCTCGTGCTGACTACGAAAAAGCTCGACAGCACGAAGCCGACGGCGATCAAGCGGGAGCAAAACGTCTGCTCGATGAAGCTCAAACGACGCTGGGCAAAGTTCTGCTTCCGTTCCCGTTGAACCAAGAAGCTCGCGTTCTTAACTTAAGAATTCAACAAAGCCGTGACCCGGCTATCTTTCCTACCTTGTTCCGCGATGATTTTAACGCCGCCGTGGCCAAGCTGGATACCAAACCGCAGGAGGGGTATAACGACCTGCTCGACTTAAAGAGCATTCAAGCGGATTATCCGGGGTTGGGCTCAGCAATCAAATCAGCTCGTCTAATTTTAGGAATTGACCGCAGGCCACCGAACCCAGCCGATTTACGAGAATCACGAAACTTGACCGACTTAGCACAGCGCATATACGATTCGAACAACGTGGGACAGTTTTCAACGGCTCTAGCTCAGATCAACAAAGCTTTGAGGTTAGACCCCACCAATCGCCGGGCGCAGGAGCTGAAGGATAAATTGAGTGTCTTTAATCCCACAGCGACCTTCATGACCCCGTCACAGCTCAATGAGTTTAATGCGATTGTTAACCTCTTTGCTAGCGGACGTCGGCTCGAAGCGCAAAGCCAGTTGAACCTCTTTCTTATTCACTATCCCGGCTTGGCTCAAGACCCAAGAGTCAAAGAGTTGCAAGGCCGTATGCAGGCGGCTAGCTGATGCGGAGGTTGTTGTGGGGCCTGCTCTGGGTAAGCCTCGGTGTGTTTTCACCCCCTCTTCTGGGTGCGCAAACCCTCTGGTGGGATAACCCCGCCTACTTAATTCGTTCAGGGGCGGCGTTTCCTCAGACGGTCACGAGCCCCACCTGGGCCGCCGTTATTTGGCAAGAATCCCGTTCGACAAATTCTTGGCCCCAAGTCTATCTAAGCATTGCCGAAAAACCCAAAGACGCAACTCAATGGACGATGCACCGTCAGGTTCTTGGCCCCTTTACTGTAACCGGACAACAGGTGCAAATTTCCTCGGCAGTAATAGACGCTTCGGGGACGTTGTGGCTGGCTGTTCTTGCTCGGGATAAGCTCATTCAAGTTTACAAATCGAGTGACCAGGGCAGTCATTTTCAGCTTGATCACTCCTTTACAACACAAGGTGATCTTTTGGCTCCAAAACTCTTTCTTGATGAACAAGGCCACCCGCTGTTGTTTGCCAACCTTGGACAAGATTCGAGCTTTAGGATTGCCTTTTCGAGCCAGGCGCGGGGCTGGTCACCGTTTCAGATCATAACCGATGATCCGGAGCAACGGTTAAACTTTTTGCCCGATCTGCTGACCCAGGGCACAAAGCTGACTTTAGTGTATCAGGCACTCCTGGCCAATTCTCGACCCACGTATCAGATCTATGAAAAAGTCTCGCTTGATAATGGTAAGACTTGGTCTCCGGCCCAGCGGCTTAGCGATTTTACCGAGGACCAGACGCTAAAGCCAAACGACTATGACAACCAGCGCCCCCATGTCGCGAGCTTTGATGGGCGAACTTTCGTCTCCTGGGAACGGCGAACACGGCTCAACCAAGCGGTGATCATCGTGGCCAACTATGATGCCGCTGGGCATCGCTTAGACGTCCAGCGCCTCACTTCGGGTGATTACACCTCAGGTGACCCCGTACTGTTTAGCTTTCAAAAGCAACTCTATGTAACTTGGCATGATAACCGTCGCCTATCTTGGCAACAGTACCTTTCCCGCTGGGATCCTGAGTCGGGTTGGACCGAGGGAGAATTACTATCCAACATGGCGGGAGACTCATATGGAGGACAGCCGCTCGCCCTTGGAAAAGACATTTATATTCTTTGGCAAACGGATTTTGATCACCTTTCAGGGGTTGTCATGCTCAGTCCGTTGCGGCATGTTGACCCCCCTGTAATTTTTCCCGCCAACTTTAAAGCGGGTGAAATTCTTAACCGCCCCAGGCTCACCTTTACTTTACAAATGCCCGAGGACCGTTCGGGTATTCAGGGGTACAACTTTACCTGGGACCAGAATCCACTGGGAGTTCCTTTACCAAAGCTAGTCTACCAGAGGGGAGATTCGCCGTTACCTTTTACCCCGACAAAAGAAGGCCCGTGGTATTTGCACGTGATTGTCCATGACCGGGCGGGGAACTGGTCTGCGCCCGCCACGGTTTCTGTGGTTCTCAAAACCACCCCGCCTGGTCCTGTCAGGATCTTACCTCCGCCTTTGGATGAAAACGGTTGGGCTGTCTCAAATACCTTCACGATGTCTTGGCAACCCTCTACTCCTGATGCCCGCTACTATGCGTGGAAGTTGCTTCGTCTCGCAGGGCCACACCAGACGATTAACCCTCAGACCGTTCAGCTACCGCCGCCGCCGAGCACCCCGACAACGAGTTCGACTCAGGTGAGCTTTCACAACTTAGAAAACGGCACCTATGCCCTGATGGTCGAAGCCTTTGACGAAGCCGGTAACAGGGGACAGGCGTACAGCTATTTTCTTCATCTCGACAAGTTTAAGCCGTACACTAAGATCACATATGTTGATGCCACCACGGATAACCTGGGACGTGTCCATTTAGAAATTGGTGGGGAGGGCTTTTCTAGCGAGGGGTCTATCGATGAGATCTTCTTGGATCATGGTGGACCTCCCGAAAGCTACCGTCTTGGTCCGCAGGACTTTCACTTGGTGTCAGATCGTCTTATTGACGGAATTGTCTTAAATTACGTCGCGCCTGGGCTTTACCGAGTGGGGGTTCACCATTCTCGTCGAGGAAATCTCTTCACCGGACTTATTCTTAAGGTAGAGCCCTCGGGTGTCGTTAAGATCGGTGATTACCACCACCTCAATCAAGAGCATTGGAGCTTCCCAGGGACCATACGTCTCTTCTTTTCTGTTTCTACGCTTCCGTATTGGGGAACCTTGCTCCTTCTTCTGGTCTCACTCGTGGTATCTGGACGCTTTGTCTTTCAGTACGGGCGAGAAATCCTCGTTCTTGACCGTCAGGCGGCGGCCATTTTCACCGATAGGTATTACCAAAGACCAAGTACGAGGAGGCTGTCCGTGAAGCGGAAAGGGCTCAGCTTGAGGGTAAAATTTACAGTCTCGATTTTGGTGTTGACGATATCGGTGGTTGGGGCCCTTTCGACCACGTTAGGCTTCTTTATTACCCAAAATTCTCAGCTGAGCTTGGGGGAGGGGTTAAGACAGCGGGCCGAGGTTCTTTTGAATGGCCTTGCCGCATCGGCAAGAACCTACCTCCCCTCGGGCAATAACTTGGAACTCTCTTTCTTGCCGGGACAGATCTCGGCCATGCAAGATGCCGAATACACCACCATAACTGGTCGGAGTTCCCAGCAAAAACCAGGCTATTCGTATGTCTGGGCCTCGAATGACCCCAACCTTAGTAAAAAAATCGATACCCCGACGCTCATTCCGGGAGTTTCAGTCATTCATGACGGTATTGAAAAAAGCTTCTTAGCCTTACAAAAAGAACTGAACAAAGAAGCAGATGCCTCAGTCAGCGCTTTGGCTCGCCGGATTGATGAACTTAACGCTAAGGCCCAGCCGTATGCTCTGCGCACCGACGCCGAGTCTCAGCGTATTTTGGCAGCCTATCAGTCTCAGATTGTCAGGCTTGAAAAGCAGGTGAATGACCGGTTAGCTGAAATCAGCCGAAAAACCGAAAGTTTTCCGCCTTTTCAACCAGCTCACCTGTTTACCGCACCGACCGAGTACGTCTTCTATAAACCCATTATCTACCGTACTGCCGGTGACAACGACTATGTTAAAGGCCTGATTCGCTTAGCCGTGACCACGAAACCCATTTTAAAGCAGATTACCGAAGCCCGGGATCAGCTGGTTTTCTTGACCGAGCTTATTGCTTTAGTCTCGTTGTTTTTAGGTCTTGTCGGAGCCATTGTTCTATCGACAATCACTGTCAACCCTATTAAAAAGCTGGTCAAAGGCGTAGAAAAAATTCGTGATACGGAGGACAAAGCGGAACTTGCTGAGCATGTCATTCAAATTCGAACCAAGGATGAAATCGCCGACCTGGCCGAAACCATCAACCAGATGACCCAGGGACTCGTGCATGCCGCCGAAGCCAATAAAGACCTCCTGCTCGGAAAGGATATTCAAAAGACCTTCATTCCCCTCGATAAAAACCCGGCGGGACGAAAGATGACCACCGGTTACCTCGATTTGCCTACCATTGAAAAGTTCGGTTATTACGAGGGAGCTAAGGGCGTTTCAGGCGATTACTATGGGTTTCAACAGTTAGACAACAATGACGGCATGAATGCGGCAAGCCCCTGGTACGGGTACATCAAGTGCGACGTTTCCGGAAAGGGCATTCCTGCGGCCCTTATCATGTTCAACGTCGCCACGTTGGTGGTTAAGTTTTTCCGCTCCTGGACGGCCAAAAAAGAGGGCCGTAACCCCACGGTTCATGAGACCGTTGCCGAGATTAATGACCTTTTGGAATCTTTGGGGTATAAAGGCCGTTTTGCGGCGCTCAATATGGGCCTTCTGAATGTTCAGACGGGCAAGATTCGTTTTTGTCATGCCGGTGACAATATCGTTCATGTTTGGCGTCATCAGCGTCATAAGTTCGAAACCCTCACGTTTGGTCAGTCTCCGGCAACGGGACAAATCGCTGACTTCATGGCTCGCCCCCTCTACAAGGATTATGACATAGCCTTAGACCCCGGCGACACAGTGTTTTTGTATACGGACGGTATCGAAGAAGCCAAACGGTATTTTCGAGGAGCAAACGGTGAACTCATTGCGTTTAGGGATCCCGACGACCCGTCGACAAAGGTGTCCGTGACGGAACCGGGCTGTATCGACGGCGAAGACCTTAACCCTGAACGAATTGAAGCCATCGTCACCGCCTTTTACAATCGTGGCACGTATACGTTGGTCAAACGCTACGATCCCTGGAATGCTTCGGGGGTCACCTTTGACTTTAGTTCTTGTGACGGAAGTGCCCGTCAAGCGGTTTTAGCTTTAGTGGCGGTTGAAAAAATCTTTCGTCTGGTACCTGATCCCACCGCCACCAAAGAGGACCGCATCAAAGTCGATATTCAAATTGACGAGTTTTTAAAAAAGCATTTTGTGGAATACTCGAGGTTTTTTCATGACCCTCAACCCGATCCTCAATTTAATGAATATGTGGTGTTTTCCTACCTCAAAGAAGACGACCAGTTTGACGATTTGACGCTGTTGGCGATCCGGCGAAAGGATAAGATATGATCATGCAGATTCGGGCCCTGGCGCTGACCACCCTAATGCTGGTGGGCGGGGTACTTGCCGCCCAAACAGAGTTTGGATTGTCCAATCAAACAAAAGACGAAGTGTTTGCGTATTGGAAGATTCCGCTTACTGCCCCTCAAGCCGGAAAAGATGTTTTGCAAGCCCTGGCTAAGGTGTCAGGCGAACGTCACCAACTCGCCCCCGGCGAAGAACGGCGACAGACTCTTAAACCCGGTGAAGCTATTGTTGGCGGCTTTGTTCCCTGGAGCCAAGATCTCAATTTTCGTAGTCCCGTTTTCTGCGGGTATTTATTTGCCTCAGAAGCGCCGTCGGGAAAAACCCTCTTATTGACACCCGAAACCTGGCTAAAGTTTAACCAAGGCCGGATTTTTTCGGCAGCTCTGCAAGATCTGGGGATTTTGGTGCCTCAATACGATTTTTCGGGCCAAGCGTCAGACTGGGATAAGGTTTTGCCTATCGTCCGCTTTAGCGACGAGTTTCGCCCTCGGCTGGTTGGTGGCAGTGCGCAGGCTCCCCGCTTTACACCGATTGAAAGCCTACAGGCTGTCATTTTTGATCAAACCTTATGGATGAGGGTAAAGTTATCGCAGTCGCCGAACGCCTCGGGTGCCTTTTTATGGACGTTTCATGAAGCCTCGGGTTCAGTCTTGAAGCTTGAAGTGCCCTGGCAAAGCGAAAGAGGGGTAGGTTACCTGTTTAAAGGCAACCAGGCAGGAATTCCCAGTGCCTTTTGGCATCGGAAGGGTAACACCTGGGTTGTGTGGTGGCCCCTCAACCGGTTAGAGGCAGTCGATCAGGCACAGCTGCCACAGTCTTCGGTTGCGTTTTCTGAGATTTTGGAGTTAAATGGAAAACAAGGAGAATACGCTTTTGCGGATTACTCCTTGGCTGAACTGCCATAATCTGCTGTGCAAGGTCAATCATCGTGAGCAAAACGCTTCCGCCTACCGAAGAAAAATCACGGTTTTATTGTGAGAACTGTCATCATGAGGTTCCTTTCAACGCGGCCGTTTGTCCCCATTGCAAAAAAACCTTTAAGTCGGTTAAGTGCCCGATTTGTGGCTTTTCAGGACATCCGGACAAGTTTCTTAATGGTTGTCCTCAGTGTGGGTACCTATCGACCACCAGTGCGCTGGGCGTTCGACGGGGGAGCAACGTCAGCCGCCAAACTCGTCAAAGAAGCCGCCAAAAAAAAGACCTGTTTATTCCGTTGATGGTGCTCTTTCTGGTCCTTTTCGCCTTAGGGGTTGTCTGGTATTATCTGACAAGGAATTCGTAAAGAAGTCACGTTGATGAAACGCCTACTAGGAATTTTTGCGGGTCTTGTGCTTACGGTGACCCTTTCAGCGCAAACTCCCCTCTCAACAGGTTTTGATACCATCCATTTAGGGATGACCCTTGATCAAGTTAAACAAGAGTTGTCAAAGTCCGGATATTTTCAATGGAACGGCGGTCCGCAAGTCACCCTGTTGGCCAAACCCAACAACTCACTGATTGACGTGTCGGGAATTACCTACTTTCATCGAGGGGTTTTTCAGTTTCATAACGGAATTCTTTTTGTCGCCACGTATGATTTAAACCCCCAGGAGTTTGACTACTATGGACTGTACACAGCCTTGGTCAAAAAATATGGCCAACCGAAAGAACTTGACCCCAGTATGGCCGCCTGGTCTGATGGAAAAACACGCCTTTCTTTAGAAAGACCCCTCACGATTAAGTATGTTGACTTGACCATCGAGGCCAAGCTAAGGCAAAATTCTCAGGCTGGTAAGGCGTATCAGCAAATTTCACGGGAGAAATTTCTTGAACTTTTTTAAAACTCTTTCCCTCTTGGCCTTGGTTTTTACGGTAGGTTGTGCTGACTCGCTTCCGGTGGTCAAACTTAAAGTTGGTCCTGCTGTTTTTAACGTTGAACTTGCGACTACCGTGGCGCAACGGGAAAAAGGCCTGATGTTTCGAACGCACATGAAGGAAAACCATGGCATGCTCTTTGTCTTTGCCCGTGAGGTTCCCCAGGTATTTTGGATGAAAAATACTCACCTCCCGCTGTCAGTAGCTTTTGCCGATCGAAACGGGGTTATCAAAAAAATTCTTGATATGCAGCCTTTTTCTTTAGAGCCACGTTCTTCGGAGTATTCGGTGCTGTATGCCCTCGAAGTCAATCAAGGTGCCTTTACCAAAGCCGGGGTTAAGGTAGGTGACATTATCGATGTGAAGAGCTTGCCGCCGCTTAACCCTGAACTATCACCGGGTCAACGCTAAAAGGCTACGGGATTTAACCTAAGAAAGTGAGGAACAGCATGAGTGATCTCTATACGGGCTCGTTTGAGGCCACCTGGGAACGAAGTCAAAAGCTAGAAGCGGATCTTGGCCAACACCCCGAGAAATACCGGGTTTTGACGGGAGACCGTCCCACCGGCCGACTTCATGTCGGGCATCTCTTTGGGTCTCTAGACAATCGCCGCCGCCTTCAGGCTCTAGGCGTCTCGACCTACATTGTGATTGCGGATTATCAAGTCCTCACCGACAGGGAGACTTTTGAAGCCATTGCCGAGAACACCCTGCAACTAGTGATCGATTATTTGTCCGTGGGGATTGATCCTGAAAATTCACGGACGTGGATTTTTCCCCACAGCCATGTGCCCGAGCTCAACCAGCTTCTCTTGCCGTTTTTGACTCTGGTTACCATGGCGGAGCTTGACCGTAACCCCACCGTCAAGGAAGAAATTCAGGCGGCAGGACTCACCCGGATTAACGCTGGAATGTATACCTATCCGATTCACCAGGCGGCAGACATTCTGTTTTGTAAGGGTAATGTCGTTCCCGTGGGGAAAGATCAATTGCCCCACTTGGAAATTACCCGCACGGTAGCCAGACGCTTTAATGAACGCTATGGACGCGGGCAAACGGTTTTTCCTGAACCCAACCCCTTACTGAGCCCCGCTCCTGTGATTTTGGGCCTGGATGGTTCGCAAAAGATGAGCAAAAGCCGAAATAACGCGATTATGCTGAGCGCGACTCCCGAAGAAACCGCATCGTTAATCAAAAAAGCTAAAACCGATGCCGACCGCCAGATTACCTATGACCCCACGGGGCGGCCAGAAGTGTCCAATCTTTTGTTGTTGGCCTCGTTGGCTTCAGGGGAGTCACCTCAAAGCTTAGCACAGACAATCGGCGATGGCGGAGCAGGAAAATTAAAAGCTTTAGTTACCGAAGCTCTCAATACCTATCTGGCCCCAATTCGAGAAAAACGAAAAGCTCTGGAACAAGATTTAGGCTATGTCCGAAGCCTTCTTCGCAAAGGAATCGATGGTGCCAGAGAACAAGCCGTCAAAACTCTTGAGGAAGTACGCGGTGTGATGAATATGAATCTATAGATTTAGCATATTCCAAAAAAACTATATTGACATTCATTTATGTTAAAAGGTACTCTTTCAGCGAAGGGACGGTGTTTTTACCGTCTTTTCCAAGGAGTACGTATGGTGCAAGAGACGTTGGCAAAAGCGGTAAACCTCCGCTATACCCAGCTGGCGGATCAGTGTTGCAGCCTTTCTTGTGGGGGAGCTCTTGGTCACGCCGAGCCTCAACCAGGTGAGTGGGCGTTGGATTTAGGCTGTGGCCGTGGAAACGACGTTATCCGTCTTGCCGAAGCTGTGGGGGATTCAGGGTTTGCCTGGGGCGTAGATCTCTCTGAAGGAATGGTCGAGAAAGCCAAAAAAAATCTTGAGAAGTTCCAGGTGTCCCGTGCTGAAATACGGCAAGGAGACCTGGAAAATCTCCCGTTGACCGACAAAAGCGTCGATTTGGTGATCTCAAATTGTGTTCTGAATCACGCTCCCCACAAAGAACTTGTCTGGAAAGAAATCTACCGAGTCCTAAAACCCGGTGGAAGGTTTGTGGTGTCGGATATTTATTCTCTTTCTCCGGTGCCAGAAGAATACCGAAATGATCCTGCCGCAGTGGCCGAATGCTGGGCTGGTAGTGAGACTCGTGACCAGTACTTGAATCATGTTCGTCAAGCGGGGTTTTTAGATTTAGAAATTCTTGAAGAATCGGCCCCTTATCAAAAAGCAAAAATTGAAGTGGTGAGTTGGACGCTAAGAGCTTTCAAGGCGAGCTAGCTTGCTGTTTCAGAGGAGGTCTTATGAAGAATGGGTTTCAAACCTTGATCCGCCCTGTGTCGGTCCAAGGCAAGCCCGTGGCACAGTGCTGTGCCAAGACGTCGACGGCGGTCGCAGGCTGCCACGACTAGATTTTAACCGCGGGGGGAAACCTTCGCGGTTTTTTTGAAGGTGACTATGATTGCATCACGCCACAATATTTTTGGAAAATTTTCTCATTCAGAACGCTGGTACCTTGTCAATTTGCTCAGCCGACAAGCGGATATTCTTGATACCGAAACAGCCGAGGCGTACCAACGAGGCGCCTGGGGGGACAATCCCGCCTGGGCCGAAAAGGGTTACCTCGTCGAGTCCCGGGAGGAAGTCCAACGCTATAAAAGTGCTTATCTCGACTTTCTTGACCGTCGCGAGAAGGATGAAATTCAACTCTTCTTTGTTCCAACCTATGCCTGCAATTTTGCCTGTTCGTACTGTTACCAGGCCGCTTACGACCAAAGTCAGACCTATCCTAGTTCTGCCGTCCTCGAAGCCTGGTTTTCGTATGTTGATCAACACTTTGCCGGAAAACGAAAGTATCTAACGCTGTTTGGGGGAGAACCTTTGCTCAATTCTGCTGGACAACGCGAATTTGTCGAAGCTTTTCTCAAGTCTGCCGACCAGCGTCAGCTAGAAACCGCTATCGTCACCAACGGGTATACCCTTGTTGATTATGTTCCGTTGCTTGCTCGTTACCGCATCCGCGAAATTCAGGTAACGTTGGACGGACTAGCTGATGTTCATGACCGACGGCGTCCTCTTAAAGGGGGGGGCTCATCGTTTGAGCGAATTGTCGAGGGCATTACGCTGGCCCTACACTCGGGAATTGCTATCAATTTAAGGATGGTTCTGGACCGGGACAATATTTCGGAATTGCCCCAGGTCGCCTCGTTAGCCATCGAAAAAGGTTGGACTACTCACCCTCTTTTTAAAACGCAACTGGGACGAAACTACGAATTGCATACCTGCCAGGCCCAAGCTGGAGCGTTGTATTCCCGGGTCGAGCTGTATGAGGACTTAGCTAGGCTCATTCCTGACGCTCCACAAATTCTTGACTTTCACCGACCTGCCTTTTCACTGTCAAAGTTCCTTTGGGAACAGGGGGAACTGCCAGCCCCGCTGTATGATTCTTGTCCTGGTACGAAAACTGAATGGGCGTTTGATGCCTCAGGCAAGATTTTTTCTTGCACAGCTACGGTCGGAAAAGCCGGCGAAGAACTGGGAACCTTTTACCCTGCCGTGACGCTGAAACAGGACCAGATTGACGACTGGGAAGAACGGGATGTGACCAGTATTCCCGAATGCCAGGATTGCTCCTTGGCGTTGGCTTGCGGTGGCGGCTGTGCGTCGGTAGCCAAAAATCAGACGGGAAGGGTAAAGTCTTCTGACTGTCGACCTGTAAGGGAACTTTTATCGTTGGGTCTAGAACTATACTTTCCTGAAACCCCTAAAACAAAACAAGAGGAAACCTATGTCGATGAATATTCGAGAAACTGATGCTGTAAACTTTGAGGCCGATGTTCTTCAACAAGAGCTGGCTGTTGTCGATTTTTATTCGACCGAATGTCCGCCCTGCGAAGCCTTAGCCAGCAAGTACGAGTCGTTAAGTGAAATCTACGGCCACAAAATTCGCTTTGTCAAAGTCTTTCGTCAGGCGAACCGAGAACTCGCCAAAAGCTTAGATGTGACCGGCAGTCCTTCCGTGCTGTTTTTTAAAAATGGTAAACAAGTGGGCTCCAAGTTGACCGGGGGAATTCGTCGAAAAGAGCTAGAAGCGCAATTTGAACAGATGCTCCCTCACGAGGTTCCTGCGTTAAAAGCAAAGGTACAGCCCCAAGAAACAAAGGTGGATGTTTTGGTTTTAGGAGGAGGCCCAGCGGGGCTTACGGCAAGCATTTACCTGGCCCAAGCCCATCAAAAAGTTCTTGTGGTTGATACCGCGCTTCCCGGGGGCTTTGTGGCCACGACGCATCAAGTTTCAAATTACCCGGGCTTTATTCAACCCCAAGATGGTTACCTTTTAAGTCATAACATCGCTGAACAAGCAAAAGCTAACGGGGTTGAATTTCGGTCCGCTGTCGACGTCGACGAAGTCGATTTAGAAAATCACTCGGTTCGCTTAGATGGTTGGGAGACCATTTTTGCCCGAAAGGTCATCATAGCAACAGGATCAAAACCCAAGCTCTTGGGTGTTCCCGGAGAGCTGGAATATCGTGGACACGGGGTAAGTTATTGTGCGACTTGCGATGGCAAGTACTATCAAGACAAAGAAATTGTCGTGATTGGCGGTGGAAACTCCGCCGTGGAAGAGTCTCTTTTCTTAGCAAAATTTGCCTCGAAACTTACGTTAGTTCACCGCTCGTCCCATCTTCGGGCGAACAAAGAAGCTCAGGTAAAAGCTCTTTCTGAGCCAAAGATGAATTTTCTCTTTGAGCATCAAGTCCGCGAGATCCGCAAACATGCTCCGTTTGAGATGTCCGTTGTCGTCCAGGATCTTAAGACCGGTGAAGTCAAGGAGCTAGCTAGCGCGGGAGTCTTCGTTTTTATAGGGTTTGAACCGAATGTTGAGATGTTTGGAGGAAGGCTAAAGCTTGACCCTTGGGGTTATGTGGAAGTTGATCCGGAAATGCGAACCAATATTCCCGGTGTTTTCTCGGCCGGAGACGTCAATGCCAAACCTTTTCGTCAAATTACGACCGCTGTAGCCGATGGCACCATTGCGGCAATTGCGGCAACCAAAGAGTTGGAATGAACTGTACGGCCTGTGTCCAACATTCCTGTCGTCAAAAGCAAACTTGTAAAGCCGAAAGCTTTGACCGTCAAGAAACGCTGTCGGACTATCATCAAAGTCAGACTCAAGCGATCATTCAAGCGGCGGCGCACTTAGTCGATGATCGCGCAGGAGACTTGTCGCGACTAGAAGAAATCTTTGAGTTTGTTCAGTTGCGTGCGTACCGCAAAGTGGGTTTGGCGTATTGCTGGGGGCTGGAAGCTTGGGCTCGTAGATTAACAACTCTGTTCAAAAAGAAAGGAATTCCCCTCACTGCCGTTTCTTGCACGGTGGGGGGACAGGCTCAAACAGAAATCAACGAACACTCGAATCGGTCAGGGGTGAGCTGTAACCCGCTTTCTCAAGCTCGTCAACTCATGGCTGAAGGGGTAGATTTTGCGATTCAACTCGGGTTGTGTTTGGGACACGACATCCTTTTTACCAAAGAGTTTGCTGGCGACCAAACTGTGCTCGTCGTAAAAGACCGCCGGTTTGACCACAGTCCTTTAGAAGGCATTCCGGCATTGGAACGATCTTTCTTGACGGAGAACATCAACAAGACCTAGACTCGTCAGTATGAAGACTGTCTTTGTATCAGCAATTATTCTTATTTCGTTTTTCTTTGTCAGTTTTAGCAATAAATCAACCTTGGCTTTAGCAAGCCTGCCTCCCGCTCCGACTGCTACCGATACCGGTCCCAGCTGGTGGACACAAAATACCGTGTTCTATCAAATCTGGGTGAGTGCCTTTCAAAACGGCGCGCATTTGGGGCAAGCTCCCGTGGGCAATACCGGAAATCTTAAAGGGATTACCGCTGCCATTCAAAAGGGGTATTTTACCAAGTTAGGGGTTGGCGCCCTGTGGCTCTCGCCGATTTTTGCCGCCTCGTCGTTAACGCCCTACAGTGCGAATAAACACGGCTATGATACGCTAGATTATGGAAAAGTCGCCGGAATTTATGGTGACGCTCAGGATTTGCGAGCTTTGATTGCCGCCGCTCACGAACGGGGAATCCGGGTGATTTTTGACTTTGTTCCCAACCACACCAGTAATGAATGTCCGTGGTTTACCGATTCCGAATCCTCCTTAACCTCAGAGCATCGAAATTGGTATATCTGGCACACCCAGCCGGCCCCTGACGCCCCTGGACCCACCTTTAATGGAGCCAGCGGGTGGCACATTCCTTCAGGAATCGCTGTTCCAGGTTACACGTACTATGGCGTTTTTGGAAAAGGTATGCCTGATTTAAATTATGCTAACCCTGAAGTTTCGCACACGATGCGGCAGGTGGTACGGAACACCTTGTCATGGGGTTTTGATGGCATGCGTGTTGACGCGGCTCGCTACCTCTTTGAGGGACAAGAGCCGGGAACTTATGCGGATCAACCCGCGACACATCAGTGGTTTAATCAGCTTCGAAAGCTTTTAGATGGTTTTCCTTCCAGCCAATCGAAAATGATGATGGCGGAAGTCTGGGGTTATGGTCACGGCTCGACACAGCTGTCCACCGATAAGACTTATTTGAATTACCGGGGAAAGCCCGAATTTCAAGCAGTTTTGGACTTTATTTGGCCGACAACTGTGGTACAAGCTCTTAAAGAAGGGGGGCAAGAAGGCGTCCTTGCCCTACAACACCATATTGTTGATGATACCCAGGCCTTGCTTCCTACCGGGGGCGTCTTTGCCACGTTTTTATCCAACCACGATTTAGCGGCTAGTCGACCAGTGACTTCGTTGGAAGGAAAGGGGCCTCAGCTCTATTTAGCAACAGCGTTAACAGCTCTTGGTCCCTGGATTCCTATTGTCTATTACGGCAATGAAATTGCTATGCCGGGAAGTGTCAATGGGCCTGATTCCAACATGCGGCAACCCTTTGATTGGGCCAGTGAACAAAAAATGGCCGATACTCCCGATTCCTTGTGGAATTGGCAAGCCATTGTTGATCGTCTACGCTCTGAGTATGGTGCTTGGGTTAACCCCAAGGCGTATTCTGTGACCACTTCGGATCCGAACATTCTTGCCTTTGAAATTGTGTCGGGTAGCGAAAATAAGCGCGTTTTGATAACCGCGAACTTGAGTACAGCAGCCCAAAGTTTCAGCCTTCCGTTGTCGGTGTCGGCCACGGGGTTGTTGGGTGAAACCTCAAAAGATGTAATTCAGGATGGGCGACTAACGATTCATCAGCTTCCTCCTGATGGCGTTCGAGTCTGGGCTTTGAATGATCCCCAAGCCGTTTCTTTCTTAAGTCATGATGTCCATCCGGCCTCTTACGATCCCCAGCTCGCTCTTCCTGCTCCTGAACAGTTGTACTGGCGTGGAACCGTGAACGGTTGGGGGGCTAATGCCGAGAATCTTATGACGCGTCAAGGAAAAGTCTATTCCCTAACGGTTTCCCTGACCGGCGGTGTTATGGTTCAATTTAAATTCGCCGATGCCGGTTGGGGTTCCTATAATTATGGTTGGAGCAACTGTTCGTGGGATGCTACACATGCCGTTCCCCCTGGGGCTACTGCAGGAACCTTAGGCACTGGCGTTTATGCCAATATTACCTTTACCCCTGGGGAGACGGGCAACTATACCTTCCATTTTGAATATGGAAGCAACGCGCTTTGGTATGTCACCCAGAATTAGAGGGAGGTTATTGCGTCTCGTGGGCGTCAAGCTGGGGAAAAGTCCCTAAGAGTCATAAATACATCTTTGAACTGGGAACAGAGAAAGTTTTTCATCTGTATCCTCCTACACGCTGGAGGCAAGGGGCAGAGGAAATCTTACTAAGAAAAAGAAATTCTTACCAAGAAAAGCAAAAAAAAGCCCAGAAAATCGGGGTGTTTTCTGGGCTACTAAGGATTGAATACCTAGAGGCACCGAGCGGATTCGAACCGCTGAATGAAGGTTTTGCAGACCTCTCCCTTACCACTTGGGTACGGCGCCAAAAGAGCTAACAAAGCAAATATAGGGATTTTTAGGCCAAGTGTCCAGTAGTTTTGAAAATTTGAGAGTTGACAAATTCCCCCTTATGAATGACTTTTAAGGTCAGCGATGGCCTCGTCCCTCAAAAAACGACAGACAAAAACCGCCTATCTCCTTTTACTGCCAGCTTTAGTGCTCCTGACGATCTTTGCAGTTTTTCCTTTGTTTTATACCCTAGTTGTGAGCTTGTTTCACTGGCAAATTCGTCCTGGGTCCTTTGTGGGTCTAGGCAACTATCAGGAAATTTTTGGCAGTTGGGCGAATTTGGTTGAAATTGTTCTGACCATTCTCTTGATGGGTTTGTTCTTGAAGCTGGTAGGTCGAAAAGCGGGAGTCTTTCGGGTGATCTTTCGGCTTTTGGCCCTAGGGTCGGGGCTTGTTCTTTTGATGCTTTTGGGGCAGGTTTGGATGAAGGGGGATGCGCATTTTCTCCGTTCCTTAGAAATCACTCTATGGTTTGCTCTAGGGACGGTGCCCATCCAACTTTTCCTGGGCTTGAGTTTAGCCCTCGCTCTTCATGCCCGTTTTCGTGGGAAAACAGCTCTGAGAACTGCAATTCTTTTGCCGTATATCCTTCCTTTAGTGGCATCCGCTTCAGTCTTTACGTTACTTTTGTCGTTAAGCCCACAGTCTCCGGCCAATCAGGTTTTGGCGTTTTTTCATCTTGGCCCCTGGCAATGGCTGAAGCAACCTAAAGGCTTATTTTCACCAGAGCAGTTGCCGGTCTTTTTTTCGGATTGGTGGTCAAGTTGGACTGCAGGCCCCAGCTTGGCGTTGCTGTGCATCATTTTGTTCAACACCTGGCTCTACAGTGGTTATTACGCGCTGGTTTTTGCCAATGGTTTGGCCGCAATACCGGCTGAAGTTTTTGAAGCGGCTTCACTCGAAGGGGTGAGCAAGCCTCAAATGCTGTTTCGAATTCTTTTACCACTGCTTTCTCCTACGACCTTTTTCTTGACGATTCTGGGCGTAGTAGGCACATTCAAAGCTTTTTCGAGTATCTATATTTTGCGCGATGCTTCTACCGCAAGTGCCGTAGATCCTGCCAGCGTGATGATCTTTTTTACCTTCTTTCGAGAGGTGCGCTATGGCTATGCCGCCGCTTTAGCGGTTGTCTTATTTTTCATTATTCTCGCGGTGACCAACACTCAAAGGCGCTTGTGGGAGAAACGGGTGTTCTATTGAAAACCCTCAAGTGGCGACAGCAACCTTTTTCCCTCTTACTGCGCTGGTTAACGGTGGGAAGTTTTGCCGTTCTCACCTTGTTCCCGCTCGTCTGGATGGCCGCGACAGCTTTGAAATCACCCGCCGAAGTCATGACGCGACTCTCGGCTAATCCTTTTAACCCCCACTTCTGGCCCACAGAGCCTTGGTGGCCCAATTTTCAACAGGTATGGCTTAGCGGGATCGGTCGAGGTCTTGTCAATAGTATCTTCTTGAGCGTTATCACCGTCGCTGGATTGTTGGTAACAACACTTCCCGCCGCATATGCCTTTGCTCGCCTAGAATTTGCCGGAAAAAAATGGCTGTACTCGGCCGTTCTCGCCACCCTAATGATTCCTGAAACAGTCACTTTTATTCCCAACTTTTTAACAGTTGCCTCTTTGCATTGGGTTGACACTTGGCAAGGTATGACGGTGCCCTTTATGGCCAATGCCTTTTACATCTTTTTTTTAAACCAATACATTCGCCAAATCCCCCAGGAATTATTTGATGCCACGGCAATTGATGGGGCTGGTACCCTCAGAACGATCGTTCGGATCGTGACCCCCTTGCTCTCGGGCCCGTTAGCAACTGTCGTATTCTTAGAGGTTTTAGCCTCCTGGAACTCCTTGCTGTGGCCTCTTTTGATCTCGCAGTCGGCAACTTGGCGCCCAGTGGCCATAGCTTTAGCACGGTTTACTAGCGAAGAAGGTTCACAAATTGGCCTACGAATGGCGGCATCTCTGTTTGCCATTCTTCCTATGCTCCTTGTTTTTCTTATTCTTCAACGTCGAATTACAGAAACTCTGGTTCGTTCAGGGATCCGTTAAGAGGAAAGCCTATGCGAATTTTACTTTTTGTGGGTATCGTTTTTAGTCTACTCCTGGTTTCTTGTACCCCCTCACGAATCCAGGAGCACACCATAGACATAACCTTTTGGTACCAGCATACACAGTCTCGCGCCCAAGCGATGGAACGGTTAATTCATCAGTTCAACCAAACCAACCCCTGGGACATTCATGTTCACGGAGAATTTTCTGGCAATTATTCTGAAACCTTCAGCAAAATGGCGGCTGGAATTGCTGGTGGAGTGCTCCCAGACCTCGTTGTAGCCTACCAAACGGATGCTGACGTTTATCGGGAAGCAGGAGCGTTAGTCAATCTCACTCCCTTTGTCACAGGGCCCGCAGGGTTTTCTTCACAACAATTGGCGGACTTCGTTCCAGGATTTTTGAAGCAAGATCTCAGCAGGCGCTTCGAAGGAGAACGTCTAGGGTGGCCTATCAATCGTTCGGCTGAGGTTTTGTATTACAACAAGGACTGGCTCCACCGTTTGGGGTTGTCCGGGCCACCTTCGACCTGGGAGGAATTTGCCCAGGATTGCCGTTTAGCCACCAACAGGTCTCAAGGCACCGTCGGCTATGAAATTCGCAATGATGCTTCAAATATTTTTGCCCAGGTCATCAGTCGTGGAGGATCCTTTTCTACCCCCGATCAAAGGGCCTTCAACTTTAATACCCCCCAAGTCCAAGCAACTTTTCAGTTTTTAGCAGGACTCTATCATGACGGTTATGCGGCTAAAGTTGCCGAAAAGTATGCCGACCAGGCTGATTTCGCCAACCAAAAGGTCCTTTTCGTCATGGATTCTTCGTCCGGCATCCCCTTTTATGAAAAGGCCATAAAAACAAGTCCTTTGGGGCACTTTGCCTGGGGTATCGCCGCTTTACCGCATTCGACGCCTCAGCCGGTGTTGAATATCTATGGTGCTTCAGTAAGCGTGATCAAAAGTACACCAGACCGCGAATTGGCCGCCTGGCGGTTTTTGCGTTGGATGAGCGAGCCTGCTCAGCAAGCCGCCTGGGTGGAAGCTTCGAATTATTTCCCCGTACGTTTTTCGGCGGCTACGCAATTGACCAAGTACCTCACAGCACACCCTCCGTTTGCCCAAGCCTTTTCTTTGCTCAAAACCTGTCGCTTACAGTCAGAACCTGTGCTTCCCGGATACGAACAGGTTCGAGATGCCATTTCATCGGCCTTAAATGCTGTTCTCGAAGGCGCTCCCGTTCCATTAGCTACCACTTACTTGCAAAAACAGGCCGAACTTTTTAGCGGGTCCAGAGGCTAATCCCAACCAGAAGAACTCCCGCCAGGATCCCGAGAGAGTCTTTTTTCTTCCAGTGAAAGGTAGGTTGGGTTTTGGGAAGTTGAGCAATTCCTCTGGTTTCTAAAGTTTCCGCCAGCTGTTCTGCCGTATGAAAAGAACTGACCAAGACGGGAAGAAGAAAACGGGGTAAAGAGAGCCAACGTTTTAAGGGTCGATCTAAAGGCAATCCTCGGGTCAACAGAGTGTGACGAATCTCAGTCAGATCCGAGGTGAGAATCTCAAGAAATTGTCGGGATACGGAGAAGGTAAAACCCCAGGAACGAGGGATTCTTAGCCAAAGCATAACTTGGTAGATACTCTCGGGTTCGGTAGTCTGAAAAAAAGCCCAGGGTCCCAGCATAAGGCCTGCTAACCGCAAGACGGCTTCAAGAGCGATCGCTCCCTGAAACACCCAGGTAACACTGCCAAAAACAAGAGCAGATGGGACAAAGGCTTTGAGAAAAGCCCGGGTTGAGGCTCGTACCCGAGGAAGCACCCAAAGGCTACCCCCAAGAGCTGTCAGAATACCAACCGTTGAAAACGAAGTGGAAAGGGTTAGCGCTGTAGTATAAAGCACCAAAAGGAAAAAGCGGGCTCTTGGGTCGTTCATACTAAAACTTGGCCGTGTTTAAGATGTATCCGGCGTTCTAACGGCAGCTTCTCGTGATGCTCTGAGGCGATCACGCTTAACCCATGGTCTTGTAGATCGTGGATAAGGTTCTTCACCCTGCTTTGATAGGCTGAATCTAAGCCCGCTGTTGGCTCATCCCACAACAAAACCTCAGGCCGTACCGCCAAACTGGCAGCCAGTAACAAGCGCCGTTTTTCTCCGCCACTGAGATGATAGGGGGGACGTTCTGCCAATGAATCCAAGCCCCACTGTTGGGATAGCCACCCAAGCCAGGTAGCATCGTACCGCCCACACAGACGTGCTGAAGCTTCCAGCTCTTCTTTTACCGTTAGGCAAAAAAAATGCTGATCGGAATGTTGACCGGCATAACCTATCACCGAGGCCAGTTGTGAAAGTTTTTGTTTTTTTAACGGGACACCATTAAAATCTAGCCTCCCTCGTCGAGGAGGAAGAATACCTCGAAGCGCTTTGAGAAGGGTAGATTTTCCAGAACCATTGGCTCCGGTTATTAAAAGTCCTGGATGTGTCGGTAGATTAAAATTGATCTCGGATAACACCGTCGATTGGTGGCCCCAAGCACAAGCTGTAGCTTGCCAACCTGTGCTGGTCACCCGGTTTGGCAAGCTGGCTACAGGGAAGGGCTGTTCGGCCGGAAGGTGAACAACGGGACTATCTAAGGTTAACACCACATCGGTATAAGGCCACAAAGATCCACTTTGATGCTCGCTAACAACAAGGAGGGTCCCCCTTGATTTTTCTTGAGCTATCAGCTGAAGTAAACGACTTTTTGAATCGTCATCCAGGTTAGCCAGGGGCTCATCTAAGAGCAGAATCTTGGGACGTAAGGCTAGGTGGCAGGCCAATAGAGCGAGTTTTTGCTGACCTCCCGAAAGGGTTCGCACGGGGTTGTTCAAAAAAGGAGATAATCCAACCGCCTCGACAGCTTCCTCCACTCGAAAGGAAAGAGTCTCTTTTACCCCAAGGTTGCGAAGACCAAACGCGATTTCTTCATAGAGGCTGGGGCAAAAGGCCTGTGAGCGGGGGTCTTGACTGACCAGCGCACAACGACCGAAGAACTCACGGGGGTCTACCGCAAAGGCGTCAAGGCTATCAACAGTAAGCTCCCCCTGAGGCGTTCCTTGGTAGAACTGCGGCATGAGACCGGCAAGACAGCGTAAAAACGTTGACTTACCAGAACCATTTTCCCCTTGAAGAAGGACGAGCTGGCCTTCCTGTGCGTCCAGCTCCGTGGGTGTAAGACTAAGCCTTTCGTAACCGGCATACTGAAAGCCAACACCTTTGGCTCTGATCCTGGAGCAGCGAGAGCTCATCGGGCAGGGGGATCGGTGGGAAGGGCTTGAGGTACGGTTTGCCAAGCGTTGAGGAGGTGTGCTTTTTTAAGAAAACTAAGAACAAGAATCGCGAGCGTAGCCCCTGTCAGAGTACTTAAGCCAAAAGGGATAAAGAGTACGAGAAACCCGGCAGATGATTTCATCAAGACTGGAACTATCCAAACCGCACTGATCCAAGAGGCAATTAGCCCCGTGCCCACCACTTCACCGAGGGCTGCTAAGAAAATCTTAGAGGTCCAACGATACAGCAAGCCCGCTAACAAAGCACCGATCATACCTCCGGGAAAGGCAAGTATCGTTCCTGTCCCCAAAAGATTTCTTAGTACAGCAATCACAAAGGCATTTCCTACAGCCCAAGAAGGGCCCAAAAGAACCGCTGACAAAACGTTGATAAATTGCTGGGTGGGGTTAATTTTAGCCGGACCAATAGGAAAGGTCGTAAAGGGGGCCAAAACGACCCCCAAGGCTACGAAAATAACGGCCAAAGCCGCTTTACGTGAAAAGGTTAGTGAATTCTTACTCTGCATTCCAACTCCCTCCGCTGGTTCTAGCCAGATCAGGTTCTAAGGGTAGGCTGAGGTTTCATTACCGTTCACCTTCTCAGCTGGTCTTACCCAGCACCCCTGAGGATGTTGCCATCCTACCGAACAGACTTTCTTGCTGTCAAGTCATTAATCACCTTCAAAAAATTTTTGCTCTGGGAGTAGCGAGAAGAGCGTTTTTCTTTTATGGTACGGTTATGGTTACGGATTTGGAGCACGTTTCCCAACAGTTTCCCGCCGCCGCTGAATATGTCAGCAATATTTTTCTCATTCATCGTGACTATGGCACCGTGACCAACCTTCGGCTGGCGGAGTGGATGGGGGTTTCTACTCCCGCCGTGACCCAAGCCTTGGTCCGCTTAAAAAAGCTTGACCTCGTTGACTATCAACGTTATGCGCCAGTGAACCTTACCGAGCAAGGGCGACAATTTGCTTTAAAGGTTCTTAAACGCCATTACCTTCTTGAGCATTTATTGGTGCGTCTCTTGGATTTTCCTTGGGATAAAGCCGATGAAGAAGCAAAGGTGTTGCAAAGTCACATTTCACAGGATCTTGAGGATCACTTGGATGCCAAGCTGGGGCATCCGCAGACTTGTCCTCATGGTAATCCGCTCCCGGGAACAGAAATTGAGCCCAAATTACTGGGAGCCCAAAGGTTAAGCGAGGCTCCGCTCGGCGCCGAGGTGCTTATCTTGAGGATTACCGAGGAAGGCGAGGCTATTCCTCGTATGCTTCCGTTTTGTCAGGCCTCGGGCATAAAGCCGGGGGTTAGGTTTTTTGTCAAACATATTACCGAGTCTGAAATTATTCTTAGACGTGCAGATTCGGACGTCGGGGTACCGATCGTCTTGGCACAACATATTCGCTTCAGTTTATAAGGAAAATTCATGCCGGAATCTCGCCCGCTTTTGAATCCCGGCTCCTATGCCTTGGTTACCGGAGCTACCAATCCTTTGGGAAGAGCTGTGACGTTAGAACTCGCAAGGCGCGGGGTTCACGTTTTTATGGTTGCGAGGGAATGGGAACATGGCTTTGCGCTCCGTGAGCAAGTCCGCGCGGTGGCGAGGACTGACGCTGAACCAGAACTCTTTTTTGCAGAGTTTTCGTTGCTTCCCGATGCGCTCGCTCTTGCGGAACGCCTTAAAGAACGTACCGATCAACTTGATGCCATTTTTCACTTTAGTGGGTTAAAACCAGGATCTGATGAACCCCCTGCAGAAGAACCTCACCCATCGTTTGTTTACAATGTTCTTTCACCCTTCGTTTTGACGCAAAAATTAGAGCCTCTTTTAGACAAGACAAAGGGCGTGATCATCGGTGATGTCGCCTCTGAGTGGCGACAGGGCCGCTTAGATTGGTCTGCTTCCGATGACGCCCTTTGGGATACCAGTCTAACCGAAGAAGATTTGACCGCAGAGGTTCCCGAAGAAGACCAAGAAGAAACGATTCTGGTTGAGGATCGTGATCGGTTGTGGGCCGATTCGCAAGCAGGACGCCTTTTATGGCTTTTTGCTCAAGCTCGAAAATGGACTTCGGCGGGCTTGCACGCTTATGCTCTTAAGGCCGGAACGGAAAACTTGGCCCTAACTCGGTTTTTGCCGTTTTTATACCCTCGTGTAGACAAACTTGCCCTGCGAGCTCTGGACCTAATCAGAAACCCTCCGTTGCCACGCCAAGTCTGGTGGCCTGGTGACCATTCGAGGCGCTTACCCGCTTTAGAAAATGCCTGGCTGCAAGATACCTTGTGGAATCGCCTTTGCGAGTGGGGCGATACCTTGTCGTAAGGAGGGATTTCCTCCTTTTCCCTTTGGCTTGGTCTTCCGATATTAAAGAAACCGGAGGAATTCATGTTCGGCCTTGAAGAAGATCTTTACGCACAATTGGTCCACTTGCGAGACAACTTTGGCATTTCGTATATCAAAGCCGAATTTGAGGCAGAAGGTTCTAGCTTTAATGACTTGGTTCGGCTAAGGCGGTTAACCGCTCTGGCTGGTTTAGGACTCATCCTCAAGATAGGGGGGTGTGAAGCGGTTCGCGATTTACAAGACTCACTTCACTTGGGGGTGGATGGTTTAGTGGCTCCTATGATTGAAAGTCCCTTTGCCTTGGCAAAGTTTTGGGAGGCCGTAAATCGCGTCTATCGTTTTGGCCGAAAACCCCGCCTAGCGTTTAATGTGGAAACAAAGACCTGTCTTGAATCCTTTGAGGAGATTCTTGATTACGCCGAAGGAAAAATGGATTCTTTGACCATTGGGCGAACTGACCTTGCAGGTTCATGGCTAGACCCGCAGGTTACCCCTGATTCCGAGAGTTTGCTGACTGAAGTCGAGAAAGTAGCCGCAAAAGCTCGGGCTCGAGGTTGGGATGTTTGGATGGGAGGCTCTCTGAGTCGCTCCAGCGTTGATCGATTGGCCCAGCGGACGGCTTTGCGGGGCAGTGTTTCACATTTCGAAACCCGAAAGGTTGTTGTTGCCTCACCCGTTTTATGGAGTCATCCAGAAGTCATCGCCGAAGCTCTGCGCTTTGAAGAGCTATTTTTAATGTCGCGCCAAGAAATTCTTGAAAGTTTGACGCGTGAGGACAGTCGTCGCTTAGAGGCTTTGCGTCGTCGCTCTTAAGGTTCTTAAGACCTAAGATTCTTAAGACCGTATCCAGGCGGCGGCAGCTTGAACGGTTAAGCCTGCTCTTGCCTCGCCTGTACGAATATCTTTCAGTTGAAAGGTCTGAAGTTGTGGCTCTTGAGCAAGTTCGGGGGCTAAGGTTGCGACAAAGGGTATACCTTTTGTTTCAGCAAATTT
>JAJXVP010000331.1 GCA_021782055.1 bacterium
CGTTTTTAGGGTTTGGGTCGGTGCCTGTCTTTTGGGCCTTGGTTGCTTTTGGAGTTCTTCCGATTTTTCACGGTGCTTTAGCGGGCTTTGACTCGGTCACTAAAGACGTTCAAGATGCCGCCAGGGGGTTGGGGTTTTCACGCTGGGAAAAGTTAATCAAGGTTGATTTGCCGTTAGCCTTTCCCGGGATTCGTGCGGGGTTGAGAACTTCAGTCGTCATCAACATTGGAACGGCGGCTGTAGGGGCAACGATGGGTGCGGGAGGTCTAGGACGTCCTATCCTTGCGGGAATCAGTGAATTTCAATTCAGTTACCTGTTGCAGGGAGCGTTAACAGCGGCTGTGCTGGGCTTGTTGGCCGATTGGGCTTTATCCTTACGTCGAGGTTGATTTTGAAAGAGAAAACCCAAGGTAAGCCCTTGGGCATGGCAAAATTTTAGCCCCCAGTCCTCTGTGGTTACTGACGGCTAGAAGGTTCTACGCTATCGTCACACCCGGATTTAAATAGACATCCTGAATCGTGCGCAGAAGGGTAGCTCCTTCGACCATCGGGCGCTGGAACGCTTTACGACCACTGATCAGGCCCATACCACCAGCCCGTTTGTTGACAACCGCCGTAAAGACCGCTTCGGCAAAGTCAGAAGCCCCCGAGCTGGCGCCCCCCGAGTTGATCAAACCTGAACGACCCATATAGCCATTAAGAACCTGGTAGCGTGTCAGGTCGATGGGGTGATCGGTCGCTAAGTCCGTGTACATACGCTCGTCGAGCTTTCCATAGCTGGAGCTGCCAGAGTTGAGAGCTTTAAACCCGCCGTTCGTGACAGGAAGCTTTTGTTTGACGATGTCGGCTTGGATGGTCACCCCTAAATGGTTGGCCTGCCCCGTCAGGTCGGCCGAAGTCTCGTGGTTCACACCCGCCACTTTGAAAGCCGAGTTCCTCGTATAGCACCACAACACGGTGGCCATGCCCAACTCATGCGCATGGGCAAAAGCTTCGGCGATTTCGACAAGCTGACGTGCGCTTTCTTCCGAGCCAAAGTAGACGGTGGCACCAACGGCGACCGCTCCCATGTTCCAGGCTTCCTTGACCGTACCAAAAAGGATCTGGTCATGCTTGTTAGGGTAAGTCAACAGCTCGTTGTGGTTAATTTTGACAAGGAAAGGAATCTTATGAGCGTACTTACGGGCAACGGCGCCAAGCACCCCAAAGGTTGAAGCCACGGCATTGCAGCCGCCTTCAATTGCTAATTTGACGATATTCTCGGGGTCAAAATACGCTGGGTTCTTCGCAAAGGAGGCCCCCGCCGAATGTTCAATTCCTTGGTCGACAGGGAGGATCGAAACATAGCCGGTCCCGGCAAGGCGACCTGTGTTAAAGATCTGGCTCAGGCTTCGCAAAACCTGGGGTGACCTGTCCGAAATCGACCACACGTCGTTGATAAAGTTGGGTCCAGGGATATGGAGCCCCGAAGCGGGAACCTTAGCCTTGTACTGAAGAAGATCTTGAGCTTTGGCCCCAAGATGCTTCGAAAGGGCTTCGAGCGAAAGAGCGGGAGAATCTGCCATGTTGGCCTCCTAAAGGCGCGCCGCAAGCGAAGCGCACCTAAATACTACTTTAACTCTAAACTACTGGAAACGAAAGAGGATACCGATCCCCGCCCTTAGCCAAAGGTGAACGAAAAAATCTTGACAGGACCGGGGAACTTCACCTGCAAGGTTCCCGAAATCTCTTTTGAACCCGCATAGAGTTCGTAGAGCCGGTCGTGGTCAAGCTTCAAAAGACCTTGATGAACGTCTGCCGTCGTCACGGCCTGGCCATCAACACTAACGAAGGCAGTCTTGGGCGCGTTTTTGATGGGATTGATCACAAGATAGACCTTTTGGGCACGAAACTTGAGGGTGAGCGATGCCGGACCTCGGTTCTCTACAATCTGTTTACCGACACGCCATTCACCCGAAAGTGCCCACTGGGAGGTCGTCATGCCCTGGGGAATCGCATAGTGGGCAAACTGATCGGGTGCAAGCGGCCCCGTACCTACGAAGCCCGAGGCTCTTGCCCAGCCGAGATAAGTTTCGGGAGTTCTGTCGTCACTTTGTGGCAAGGTTGAGGGAATAGTTGTTGCTGCCAAAGTTTCGTGAGTCCCCAAAAGTTTCTGAATATTTCGTTCAGTAGCCGCGTACCCCCCTTCGCCAAAATGGCTTTCGACAAGGTTTCCTTCTTTATCAAACAAGTATTCTGCAGGCCAGTAATGGTTATGGAAAGCGTTCCAAATGCCAAACTTGTTATCTTGGACGACAGGCCAAGTCACGCCAAGGTCTTTCACAGCCTGACGGACATTCGACTCTTTGTGTTCAAATGCGAACTCAGGCGAGTGAACACCAACAATCACCAGACCTTTGTCGTTATACTTTTGGTACCAAGCTTTCAAATACGGTAAGGTCCGCAGGCAGTTGATGCACGAATACGTCCAAAAGTCGACCAAAACAACCTTTCCCCGAAGAGAGGCCATCGTTAAGGGCGGTGAATTGATCCAAGCGCCCGAGGCTTGAGCGAAGGGGTGTGCAGGACCTTGCGACGAAGCCGCCGAAGCAACAGCCGTGGACAAGCCCATCCGACGCTCCAACTGCTCCCTAACCACCTTTTGATTTTCGATGGATGTGAGACCAGCACCGTAGTTGGGGAACGTCTTCAAAAGCCACGTCTCGACGCCGCGATCCCACCCCGCCAAGATCGCGATTCCGGTAACCAGCATCAGAACCCCAAAAATCCGCTGTAGGGCCCCTGCATGACGGGTAAAGAAAGGGAAGCGATTCAGCAGGCTTCTTCCCCCCTGCAAGATCAAAAAGAGCGGCACCGCTGTGCCCGCTGCGTACGCCAAAGTGATGAAGACACTCCCTGCGTCAACAGTTTGACTGAGTGCTAAAGAAACAACAGAAGCCATGATGGGCCCGACACACGGAGTCCAGACCAACCCCAGGCTAGCGCCCAAAAGTAGTCCGCTAAAGAAGCCGCTCGGGGTTTTCTTTCCAAACTGTGGCGAAGCTTTCAAAGCGAAACGTCCACTCAGTGCTGTAGCGACCCTCATGAAACCGTCTTTAAGAATCGGTATGACTAAGACCAGACCAAAGAGTGTGATCAGCCCCGCGGCTATCCAGCGAAGCAGATCAGGGTCAAAATGCAACGCTTGGACCAAGGCTGAAAGCGTTAAAGTAAACACTGTAAAGCTAGCAATAAAGCCCGTGACGACACCCCAAGGTCGGGCTTTGCCTCCTCCTGCCGAACTCCCCAAGACGACGGGAAGAACGGGAAGAATACACGGCGAAAGGATCGTAACGATACCGGCCAAGAACGCGA
>JAJXVP010000332.1 GCA_021782055.1 bacterium
CGACTCAGGAAGTGGAAGGTGACCCCCTAAAACTGTTGCGTTACGGTGATGATTGGTACGTGCTCATGGATGTGGGAATTGACCAGGCCGAAATAAGACCCTTTCGTTGGACCCGTGTGAATGACCTAGTCATTGAGTCAACTCCGTGCCAGGGCCGGGTGACTCAAAAAATGATGGATGAGGTGGTCGATCAAACTTATGGGATATTTTTTGCCAACCCCGAGCAGGCTAAAATTGTGAGATTAGCCTTTCGTGGTGAAGCCCTACCTTATGTGGAAAGCTTTCGTTTTGTGGGTGAGGTAGACCGGCACCGCAAGGATCACGAGGACGAAACTCTAGAAGTCGATTTGCGAGTTTATGGTGATCAAGAAGTGATTAGTGACGCTCTTGGGTGGGGGGCCGATTGTGAAGTTGTTAGTCCCCCGGAAACTCGTCTGAGATGGCAGAAAAAGATTCGGGAGCTGGGGAGGTGGGATGGTGTCTGACTATTGGTGTGTGCAAAAAGAACTTGCTGGTGAATTAAATTGAATAAAAATATTGGGCTAAAACTACTGAGAATGATAAACCAGGAATCTATTGGGCAAGAACCTCATATTGCTATTGGACTTTATGTTTTGTATGATTGATAATATAATATCGATGTTGGATATGGTCATGGCTTTTCCTACCTTTGGGAGTTGGTTATATGGAGTCTGAATCTTGTTAGGGCCTAAATCAATCGCTTCGGCACAGACAGTTCTTTCACCCGAAGAGTGCTTGGCCAAGACTAGGACTTTGTCAAACGGAACTATCGAAGCGAGTCTTGATGTAACAAGTCACTGTTTGATAGTTGGAGAAGTTGCCCGGGGTTTGCTTCAGAGGATTCCAACGTGGCTACGTGAGCTTTTCTTCCCGAATGGGACCGAGGTCATTGTCGCATCCCACGACTTGGGAAAGATCAGTCCATGTTTCCAAGAAATGATCCATCGAGCATTGACCATTTATAAACCAAACTCATTGGATGCCTTAAGATTCGCAGATCCTGAAAAAGCATACCGAAAAAATGATGCCTTTCACGCCACGATCAGTCAAGCGGCTCTGGAAGGAGTTGGAAAATACATTCCGGAGATCGTCGGATGTCATCACGGGTCGTCACCTCGAATTGTATTCGGGAAAAACAGCGAGATTTACGGCGGTCCTCTCTGGCAGGCCCAACGGGAGTTGGTGATCAGTACTCTGATGAACCACTTTCAAGTTCAGTGGCCTGAAGTTAGAAACGAGCTCCAAGCGTTGGTCCTTTCGGGTCTCACCACCGTGGCGGACTGGATAGGATCTGGATCTGCTTTCGAGAATGTCACCAAAGATTCAGAATCTTGGAGTCAAAATGTTACTAGAGCCTTAGACAGTGCGGGGTATTTGTTTCCTGAGGTTAAAAATGGTCTTTCGTTCTTTGATGTCTTTGGTTTTCAGGAACGAGAAATCCAGACGACCTTCGTTCAATCCGTTCGGGATGCTGGCGTCTTTGTACTGGAAGCTCCCATGGGCTCAGGCAAAACCGAAGCAGCTCTCTATGCCGCTTACAAGATTTTGGAGGCCGGGAAAGCCACGGGGATTTATTTCGCTCTTCCCACTCAACTGACATCCAACAAGATACATGAGCGTATGAAGGCTTTTTTGGAAAGGATTCAGACCGATGGTTCTGCCCAAAAAGCTCAGCTCATTCACAGCTCTGCCTGGCTCTACGAAGATCAGATGGAGATGGGTGAAGATGCCCAACCTGGTGGTTCTTGGTTCGACGCTAGAAAACGGGGTTTGCTGGCCCCATTTGGTGTTGGCACCGTTGACCAGGCTTTGATGGCAGTGATGAACGTCAAACATGGATTTGTACGGACCTTCGGTTTAACCGGCAAAGTCGTGATCTTGGATGAGGTCCATTCCTATGACAGTTACACAGGGAGCCTTCTGAATCAATTGGTCAAGAGTCTTAGGGAATTGCATTGCACGGTCATTGTGCTTAGCGCCACCCTGACAGGGGAACGCCGGCAGAGTCTTTTGGGAACCTCTGACTCCGATGCCGAAACATCGACGGCCTATCCTCTCATCACCTCCTGGGCTTTAGGGGAAGATCCTCAGGAGTGGGTTGTTTCAGGTGGGACAGAAGGCACGGTGACCCTCCATCAGGAAACTTCTGAGGATTGTGCCCTGGACGAAGCCTTGATTCGAGCGGGAACCGGTCAACAGGTGCTGTGGATCGAGAACACAGTGTCTGAAGCCCAAGAGAAATTCAAACAACTATCTGCGAGAAGGACCGAAACCATGGAAGTGGGATTGCTCCACTCCCGGTTCTTGAGAGAAGACCGGGACAAAATTGAAAAAACATGGGTAGACCTTTTTGGGAAAAATGCCGCAGACAAGCGAGCCCTAAAAGGCCGGATCCTTGTTGGGACTCAGGTCTTGGAGCAATCCTTGGATATCGACGTAGATTTCCTGATTACTCGTTTAGCTCCCACGGACATGTTGCTACAAAGAATTGGGCGATTGTGGCGACACGAGGAAACTAAACGTCCAGACGGTTCGTGTCGAGAGTTTTGGATATTGAGTCCGACTTATTCAGAGATGGTTGCCCATCCTCATGAAACCTTGGGTAAGTCGCAGTTTGTCTATGCCCCTTACGTTCTTTGCCGTTCCTTGGAGGTTTGGGAGAAGATTCATCAAATAAGATTACCGCTGGAAATCCGAAACATTCTGGAATCAACTTACCTGGAGAGAGAGGAGGATGGCGTCCTCCAACGACTGAAGACGGATTTGGAAAAGGAGAAGGAGAAGCTGGAAGGTCTGGCCTTGGTCGGGCTATCTCGCTTAGGTTCGGCCCTACCTGAAACGACGGCCACCCGCTACGCGGACCGTGAAAACTGCGATGTGTTGCTTCTGAGGTCTTTTCGAAGAAAGGATCAAAATCTTATTCTGGAATTATTAAATGGCGAAAGTCTGATCTTACCGCGAAATCTTAAGAAACGGGACCGTCGAGAATGGCGTCGCCTTGCCGTGGAGCTTTTCAGGAACCTAGTGACGGTTTCGGAACATCAAGCGCCCTCGGCGATTCGCCGGGAAGAACTAAAGGGTCTAGAAGAATATATCTACCTCGGTTCTGACGAAGAGAACTCTCTGAGGGTTGCCCTGGTCCAACTTGACGGAACCTTGACGGGTCTGAATCAAGCGGATGCTCTGCCAGGGTGGAACCTCCGTTACGATGACAAATTGGGTTATTTGACCACAAAAAAAGTCAAATCGTCTTTCGGAGACGAAGGCTGGTAAGGAGCACAGATGGATAATCGATTCAATCTTGTAGAAGAAAATTGGATTCCCGTTG
>JAJXVP010000333.1 GCA_021782055.1 bacterium
CCGGGTGAACGTACTGAGCGACCAACTGGGGGTCCAGAACCCGGGATGCCGGGTCCCGCGGGTCACCGGCCCCGTAGGTCAACAAGACTCCCCTATCAGCCGGGGGTACTCCTTCTTGAAGGCGATCGCGATACTGACTGAGCCTGATGGTGACCGATAACGTGTCACCTGGCTTTAACAGGGTCTTAAACTCACGAAGAAATGCAAAATAGGCGTCTCGGTTTGACGGGTTCCAATCGGCGTCAATTTGCAACTCGTGGGCCGATCGTGTCCAGCGGGGAAAACTGTCAAAGATCGACAAGCAGGCTCGCGCTCGCGCTTCAGACCCCTGCGACGTGAGCGGGGCTTGGGCCCACGAATTTAACGTAGCCACTGTCAGGTAAAGAACGGGGATAACCGAAAACTGCGGTGGCAAGGGGTGTTTCATGGTGAGTTTTTCGCCAACATCGCGGTCAGCGCTCTCATCCCAGTCGCCCACATGCAAATACACAGTTGAAACACCGTCACGGGCTAAAAGCGCCGTGTCGGCCGGCGTCCAAGCGACGTCAGCTTTCCACAAATAGACCGCGTTGTACCGAGGAACAGGAGCGCACGCCGCGAGTACCAGCAACACCAGAGCCGCCAGCCCAGCACTAGACGTGCGGCATTTAGCGCTAGACATACAGCAATTAACGGCCATAAGCATACCCCAGCTCGACGCCAAAGAGCACTTGTTGACCGTTCATCGATAAAACATCCCAACCGTACCGAAACTCCGGCGAAAGGTAAAAATCATTCTTTAAACTCAGCCGAAAGGCCAACGAAGCTTCGGCCAAAAGCGGAGATTCCTGTTGATTCGAGGCATACGAGGGCGCCGTACCTGTCAGGCGAGGCTCCCAAGCTACCCCAAGCGCAGGGACTACCGTAATCACTTGGTTAAGAACGAAAGGAAACTCGCGACAAACAGCGAACTCAGCCCACGTCAGGCCAGAATTAGCATCGACGATGTACAACGTGGGATTAGCCACATAACTTTGTGTAGAGGAAAAGGGAGTAGATTCACTAAAGGCCAGGCGCCAACCGGCCCTAAAGGACCAATTTTCCCACTGGGCGAACAAGTGAACCCCCACGCTATTTTGCGGGCCGGTGGGATTATTTAAACTGATAAAAATCGGAAAATCCATTCCGGCACCCACTGCCCCACTGGAGTGAGCCCAAAGAGGTGCTGCGAAAAGTCCCCAAAAGATCAGGGTCAGCCCCCAAAACGTTGCCCGCAATCATGCCTCCGCGTTCAGCCTAGTTCTACCAAGAATACCTCGACATAGCCTAGCGCGACCAGGTGCGCGTGTCAGCACATTGAGCTTAATCTTGACTTCAGATTTAGAAAGATTAGATTTATATTGTCATGAGTTTGCCAAGAGCCAAAA
Organism: bacterium; assembly: GCA_021782055.1. The sequence goes on from JAJXVP010000333.1 coordinate 1,407, forward strand.
AAAACCAGCCAGACCCCGTCATCGTTGGCATCGGGGCTTCGGCTGGAGGCCTTGAGGCCCTACAAGAGTTCTTCAAAGCGGTTCCTCTCGACACAGGTTTAGCATTTGTGGTGATCCAGCACCTGTCCCCCGACTACAAAAGCCTGATGGATGAATTGTTAGCCCGACAAACCAAGCTTCGTATTCGGGTGATCGCAGAAGCGATGCCTGTTGAGCCCGACACGGTATACCTTATTCCGCCTAGACAGGATCTGGTGGTTTTTCATAATCAGCTTATTTTACGGGAGCAGGGCTTAACGCGGGGTGTTCACCTTCCCGTTGACGTATTTTTTACCTCACTGGCACAAGAAAAAGGTCGCGCCGGGATTGGCGTTATCCTTTCGGGAACTGGTAGCGATGGCACCCTGGGAACCAGGGCCATCAAAGAAGCCGGGGGCATGGTGATGGCACAAGACGAGACGACTGCCAAATTTGATGGGATGCCGAGGTCATCCATTGCTACCGGCCTCGTAGATTACGTCCTTCGCCCTTCACAAATGCCCGAGGCCTTGGTGCAGTACGTTCAGCATCCTTTTGTCAAAAAGGCCAGCCGCTTAGAGGCGGCACTTAGTCGCAATTCGAACCCCCTAACTCAGGCCATCCTGATTTTGCGGGATTTTAGCGGTGTGGACTTTTCCCTTTACAAAGAGACCACCCTAATACGCCGCCTTGAACGCCGGGTTAGTATCAATCATCACGATTCCCTTGAAGACTACTTAGCCTACCTCAAAGACTCCGATAAAGAAAAAGAAACGTTGTTTCGAGAAATGTTCATTGGGGTTACCCGTTTTTTTCGTGATCAAGAGGCCTTTATTTCTCTGGAACGCACTGTGTTTCCTGAGATTCTTCAAAAGCGCTCTCTGAGGATTTGGTCGGCGGGCTGTTCGACGGGCGAAGAAGTCTATTCGTTGGCTATTTTGCTCTTACAAACGATGGAACAACAAAAGCGAGAGGTCGATATCAAGATCTTTGCGACAGATATCGACCGCCATGCTCTCGATATCGCTAGTCGAGGCTTCTACCCCGACAGTGTGGCCGCCGACATTCCGCCTGCCTTACTGTTACGGTGGTTCGAAAAAAACCAAGACGGCTATTTGATCTCTGAAACTGTACGAAAGCTCGTTGTCTTTGCCTCTCACAACCTTCTCAAAGACCCGCCGTTTTCTAAAATTGACCTCCTCGTCTGCCGTAACTTGTTTATCTATTTCAAACCAGAGGTCCAAAACCGCCTTTTTGGAAGCATCTATCACTCCCTTTCCGCTCAAGGCTTTCTGTTTTTGGGGAGTTCAGAAAGTCTTGGCCCCCTGGCGGACGGCTTTCTCGTTCTCGATGCCAAACATAAGATCTTTCGACGTCAACCGGGTTTTACCGTCCCCCTCGAGATCACCCCTTTACAGCGAGAAGCTCGTGACATGAGTTTACCTAGCCCTGTGTTAAAGAGCCGTGATGGCAAAGCTGAGCGTCTGTTAAGCCAAACTCTGACGGCTGTTTTGCCCCCTAGTGTTCTGGTTGATTCCAACGATCAAATTTTGCAAACCTTCAACGATACCTCGCCTTTTCTGCGCATTCAGCCCGGAAAATTCTCTGCTGGCCTGTTCGATTTGCTACCGCAAGAGTTAGGCATCTTGGTCAGCTCCGTCTTGCGTCAGTTAAAAGCGGGGACACCCTCGGTATCGTTGCAGAACCTGGATGGCTACCGAATTGCGGACGAAAACGTGAGCTACCTTTTGTGCTTTCGACCGCCCCGTGAGCCGTCATCGGCTTCAGTTCCCGAACAGCTGGACCAGCTAGTTTTGGGGCGTGTCGGCGATTTAGAGCGAGAACTGCAATTTACCCGTGAAAGCCTACAAGCGACAGTTGAAGAACTTGAAACGTCGAATGAGGAATTGCAATCAAGTAACG
>JAJXVP010000334.1 GCA_021782055.1 bacterium
GTGATTATTGCTGCCAATAATGATGAAAACGAATATGTCATTCCTGCAGAGGAAGTGAAAAAAATCGAAGATGCTCACTACGAGCGGCTGGCTGCGGCCGGAGGAAAGCAACATGAATAATGAGGCTAACTTGCATTTAGCCGCCGAAGCTCATCAATCAGAAAACAAGCTTTTTGGTTTCTGGATTTACTTAATGAGCGACTTGATCATTTTTGCCGTGCTGTTCGCCACCTTTGCGACGATGGCGACCAGTTTCGCTGGCGGTCCCGGGCCTAAACAACTCTTTAATCTGCCTTATTTGTTTATTGAAACCATGTTCCTGCTCATTAGTAGCTGGACCTACGGGCTGAGCATGATTAGCCTGCAAAACCAAAAGAAAAATGCCGTTTTAAGTCTCCTGGCGGTCACGTTTTTGTTGGGCTTGGGCTTCGTGGTCATGGAAGTCACGGAGTTTCACCAATTGATTCTCGACGGCAATGGACCTGACCGCAGCAGTTTTCTTTCATCCTTTTTCACCTTAGTAGGAACACACGGTTTGCACGTTAGCTTTGGCCTTTTGTGGATGGCGGTACTGATGGTTCAAGTGGCCACAAAAGGTCTTACGGCAGGCGTTCGTTCTCGCTTAATGCGCTTAAGTTTGTTCTGGCACTTCCTAGATGTTATCTGGGTTGGCGTGTTTACTTTCGTCTACTTGTTGGGGATGGTGTAAATTATGAATCACGATACTCACACCTCTGGACATCCTTTATCTTTTGCCAAGTACTTGCTGGGTTTTGGCTTAGCCATCCTTTTGACTCTCGTTTCGTTTGGCCTTGTCGCGTTTGGGGTTGCCCCGAAAAACTTTGCGGTAATTGGGCTTATTGTCGCCGCTGTAGTGCAAATGCTGGTTCATTTACACTACTTTCTTCACCTTGATCGTTCAAAAGAAATGCGCTGGAATTTTATTGCCATAGTATTTACAGCGATCATTCTGTTTATTTTTGTTGCCGGAACCGTTTGGGTCATGGTGACTCTGCATTCTCGAATGATGTAATGGGTGTAAGGGGGGAGCTATGAAGTTAATTTCACGAGTATTATCGTTATTATTTGTGGTTGTTGGGTTTTCTGTGGGCATCAGCCCCCTGTGGGCCCAGACACCCTATACAAAATTGCGACCGTTGCCGTCATTTTCGGTAACAAGTCAGAACCTTAAAAATGGTGAGGCGTTTTCGCTGGCCCAGATCAGCGCAAGCATGGGTGGAAAAGATCAATCCCCACAGCTTTCCTGGTCTGGTTTTCCTGCCAATACCAAGAGTTTTACCGTTACCGTTTATGATATGGATGCTCCCACAGGAAGCGGCTTTTGGCACTGGGCGGTTTTTAATATCCCCGCAACTGTTCACTCGCTTCCTGCGGGTGCTGGTTCGGCGGACGGCAAGCTTTTACCACCAGGTGCTATTCAGCTCCCCAATGACGCTCGTCTGTCGCAATACATAGGGCCTGCTCCGCCCCAAGGAACCGGAACCCATCATTACTTTATTACCGTGACAGCTCTCGACACAGCCAGCTTGCCGTTGCCTAAGACGGCTACACCCGCCTATTTGGGCTTTATGGTTTGGCAACACGCCATAGCAAGAGGTTACCTCGTGGGAACAGCCTCGCCATAACTAACCATTTTTCGATAGGAACCATGCCAGGTATGAACCCATACCTGGCCGGAATTGCCGTTGACACTAAGCATTCCTATGATTTTGTTATTTTCTAAAATATGCATCGTGTAATACCCATAAAATGTGTCTGGGCTTTTTTCTACGGTGTAGATTTGCCCAGACGAGTTGAGGTAATGCAGCGCATCTTGACGAGCCTGTTCAACACTGACAGGCATTGCCTTAGTAGAATAATTTTGACTATCCATAGGACTATATTTGGTGTTCCACATCATATTGGGGCCAGGTTCTGGTGAAACCATTCCTGTGAAGCAAAAATGAATCTTGTATGTTGATTTCGTAGAATCCTTAAAGTCATTTTTTTAAAAGTCTTTGCCTTTCAGTTCTTTCATGGCTATGCTAGGATTTCGTTATGGATGCGTTGATCTTAGTTGCCGACGATGAGCCTAAGATTCGGTCGATGGTCTGCGATTATCTTGAAAAGATGGGATACCGGACAATGGCTGTAGAAGAAGGCAACCAAGCCCTTAAAATAATTGAAGACCAAACTCCCGACTTGGTGCTGTTGGACGTCATGATGCCGGGCTTGGACGGCTTTAGCGTGGCAAAACATTTACTTAATCGATCTTCGCCACCTTTTCTTTTTATGACCGCTCGTGACGAAGAAGCCGACAAGGTTCTCGGCCTTGAATTAGGTGCTGATGATTATATTACCAAGCCCTTTAGTCTTCGCGAGTTAACAGCGCGAATCCAAGCCGTGTTGCGTCGCGTCCAAAACACCGTAAAACCACGCCCTTCGTCCCGCTTACGGTGGAAAGACCTTACTGTTGACGTTGATGCGGTCAAGGTCACCAAAGACTACCACGAACTTGACTTAACTGCCGTACAATTTCAAATCTTGGTTTTCTTTCTTCAATCGCCCGGTCGAGTCTGGAGTCGATCGCAAATCCTCGACCATGTCCGTGATTCGCAATTTGTCGGTTACGAACGAACGATTGATGTTCACATCAAGAATCTGCGCAAAATTTTGGGCGATGAGGCAAAAACACCAAAATATATCGAAACGGTGCGTGGCTTGGGGTATAGGCTTGCCGCCCTCTAAACGAACTGCAAAACGCACTTCCTTAGGTCAAGCGATCTTTATACGTTTTGTTGTTCTTTTATCCCTGTCGTCGGCACCGCTGTTCGTAGGCATTCTCTACACCATGGAATACGGCTTTCGCAGTTATGTGTATGCCGGGGATATTCGCAAAGCTCATGAATTTGCCGGCTTACTCGAGTCAGATTTTTCCACAACAGGGTCTTGGCAAAAAGTCGAGCCGTTTTTAACCCGCCCGCCCTTTGGCTACAGGGCTGAACACGCTGCACCAGGGTATGGACTGATTCAAGAACGTATCGTTGTGCTTGATAACTCGAGGCGGGTGGTTCTTGATTCCAAACACGTGCTCTTGGGTACGGTACATCCTCCCGAACACCTTACGAATGCTGTTCGTCTGTTTGACAACCAACGAAAACCTCTGGGGTACCTTTTGGTCGGCACTATGATCGACTGTTATCACCGGTGATAAAGTTCCGGAAATCATCGGTTTCCGAGTTCCGCTTTTGACATGAAAAGGGCGGCCCTTTATGGTGTTGTTATTCAGGCAATACCAAAAGGAAAAACCGCCCTATGAGT
>JAJXVP010000047.1 GCA_021782055.1 bacterium
GCCAAGGGCACCATGCTCCTCGGTGTACGAGCCGTCATTGCCCAAAGCTTTGAACGCATTCACCGGTCTAACCTGGTGGGAATGGGAGTTCTTCCTTTGGTCTTCCTTGAAGGGCAAAGCCCAGCATCCTTGGGCTTAACAGGTAAAGAGCAGTTCTACCTTCATGGTTTGGACTCACTGAGCCCAGGTCAGCTCGTGACCGTCGAAGCCAAGGATGAACGGGGCATGGTCAGGAGTTTTCAGGCCAAGTGCCGTCTAGATACCGAGGTAGAAGTACAATACTACCGCAACCGGGGGATTCTCCCCTATGTTCTGCGCAAGATCCTTTCGGCCTAGGCCAACAAAACGAAAAGTATCCCCCCCCGGTCAGATTCGTTGGTAATTTTGGCCGGATTACAAATCTTCGGGTGTGGGAAGGGGCAACGTCAACCGAAAGACACTGCCCTTGCCCACCTCGCTGGTGGCGGTCAGCCCTCCCCCCAGGGAACGCGCAATGTCGGCGCAAAACATCAACCCTAAGCCGTGTCCCCGTTCCCCGGCGGTTCCGGCACGGGTGTTCCTCTTACCACCGGTGAACAATTGGTTTAAGCGATCGGGCTCAATGCCGGTACCCTCATCCTGAACCTCGAGACTAAGCGCGTCCGATAGAGCTTGCGCCCGCAAATGGACGATAGCCCCCCTCGGCGAAAACTTGATGGCGTTAGAAACGAGGTTGCGAAGCACGGTTTCAAGTGACCTTTCATCCGAGAGGGCCATGAGCATGGGGTCTGCTTGGAGTTCCAGCGAAATTCCTTTAGCCCGACAGGTAGCTTCCATCCAGGCGGCAACCCCGCGAAACAAGTTCAGCAGATTGACCCAAACCGGTTCGCGCTGAGTTTGTTCTAGCTGACCCGATACCCAGCCGAGGACATTTTCGAGCAAGTCATAGGTCTGCGAGGCCGCCTTATGCGATTCTTGGACTACCTCAAGAAGCGTTTCGTGATTGGCTTGGGTTTCGAGTGCCAACCCCAACAGGTGTGCCAAAGTCCCCACAGGCCCTCGTAAATCATGGGCCAAGATGGTAAACAACCGATTTCGCACCTCGTTGGCGTCTTTGAGCTGATTTCGTTGCGCTTGCAGTTCCCGTTGAAGCAAACGCAGTTCCGTGATGTCATGTGACATGCCCACGAGCCCCACCACCTGCCCCTCTTCGTCGCGCAGGGGTTCTTTTCGAGCCTTCACAATTTTGGTTTGTTCGTTGATCTCGAGGGTCTGCTCGTATTCCATGATCTTGCCGGTGCTCATGACCCATTCATCCGCTAGACGCATTTGGCGTAAGTTAACATCATTTAAAAGTTCTTCAGGCGTACGACCCACAACTTCTTGTCCATTTTCTGCCCCCAGGTCATGTGCGCCGGCGTCGTTGCATAACAGGTAACGACCTTCGCGGTCCTTGGCGTAAATCGCAGATTCAGAGTTATGAAAGATATAATCGAGCAAAGACAGACGCTGGTGCGTATCAGCACTATGCCGAAGACACAACGCTAGGTCAGTAAATACCGCGAGGTACCCGCTCCCGGCATGGGTCTGCAACCCAGAAAACGACGCTAAAAACCAGTTAGACTGCTTGTCAAAATGTAATCGTAGTTCGACGTTGTCCCACCGTTCTTGAGCGACATTCTCTTCAAGGCGAGCAAGGTCGTCACTTTTGACGAGTCCTAACTCAGCCCAGGTTTTACCGACAGGATCACCACCGCATAACGTGGAAAAGCGACGGTTGGCCCCCAAAAGACGGCCATTCAGGCCCACGACTACAGCCAACCCGGGGAGGTTTTGAAAAATCTGCCTGAAATCGTCCTCACAGAGCGTCATAGAATAAGGTTACAACCTCTCTTGATCTTGGCCAAGGCCCTCTTTTTGGCCAATCGTTTACTTTCAAAGAATTCCGCAGAGTTGGCAGTCGATTCATAAGTTGGCGGCCTGCCTGCAAAAAGGTATCTTGAACGCGAGGTACTCATGATTCGTAAGGCTACCCCCGAGGATGCGCGTGATCTTTGCGCCATCTACAACCCCTATATTGAAAACACCATTGTCACCTTCGAAGAAACACCGGTTAGCGAAGACCAAATGCGGGACCGATTACAGGCTCAAGGCAAAGGGTTCCCCTGGTTGGTTTTTGAAGAGAATAAACGCGTTTTAGCGTACGCCTACGCATCCACTTGGAAGGAGCGAAGTGCCTACCGTTTCACTGTCGAAACCGCGGTTTATGTTCACCCCGACGCAAGGGGGCAAGGTTGTGGTTCGGCGTTATACCGTACGCTATTGCCGACTTTACACGCCCAGGGGTTCCACAGGGCAGTGGCCTGTCTCGCCCTTCCCAACGACGACAGCCAAAGGCTCCATGAGAAATTTGGTTTTAAACAAGTCGCGACATTTTCTGAAGTCGGGTTTAAGTTTGACCGCTGGCTGGACATCGGTTATTGGGAACTCTCCTTGAGTGAAATTGCAGGCCTTTGACCTTGAATCAGGCCTTTGAGCGGTCTAAGCTAAAAGAAGAGGCTTAAGTTAAGCGTAAGGATGTCAAAATGAAAGCAATCTTGGTACGACAGTGGGGCGGTCCCGAGGTAATGCAATACGAAGAGGTTCCGAAACCCGAGGTCGCCACCCCAGGCCCTGTGCCCCGTGTTTTAGTACGTGTGGCCGCCATTGGCGTGAATCCCTTCGATACCTATATGCGGTCAGGGAACTATAGCATTCAACCAACCCTACCCTATATTCCTGGAGGTGACGCCGCTGGCGTGATCGAAGCCGTGGGTCCTGGCTCGCAGTTTATTCCCGGCCAGAGAGTCTGGATTGGTAATGCGCATTCCGCCTATGCCGAGTTTATGGCGGTGGCCGAGAATCTTGTACACCCCTTAGCTGAACACCTTACGTTTTCGCAGGGAGCGGCCCTAGGGGTACCCTATGCGACAGCCTACCACGCTTTATTTCAGGTAGCCCAAGTCAAAGCAGGCGAAACTTTACTGATTCACGGAGCTTCTGGCGGCGTGGGTATCGCTTTGGTTCAAATGGCCAAGGCCTTCGGACTTATCGTTTTAGGAACGGCTGGCTCTGAGCCAGGGCGAGAAATGGTCCGCCGCGAAGGGGCCCATCAAGTTTTGAATCATGGAGCTGAGGGGTACCGCGACGAAATTCTCCGCGTCACGCAAAATCGAGGAGCCGACATCATCGTTGAAATGCGTGCCGATTTAAACCTTGAAGCCGATTTTCGGCTTGTAGCCCCACGGGGTCGCATTGTCGTGGTGGGAAGTCGCGGCGAAGCAAAAGTTCTCCCCCGCGATCTGATGAGCCGACACGCCTCACTTCACGCCTTTACACTCTTTGCGGCCACCCCGGCCGAGTTGGCCGAAATCAACGCAGGCTTGCAGGCAGGTCTGGAAAACCGAACCCTTCGGCCCATCATTGGGCGCGAGTTTCGTTTAGAAGAGGCCCCGCAAGCCCACGAAAAGATTCTTGAACCCGGGGCCTTTGGCAAAATCATCCTGACACCATAGCCTGTTCGACTGCCTAGACCAGCCCGTGATAGTCGATTTGCCGAAAGCCCTCGTACACTGCGATGGCCACGGCGTTGGCCAAGTTCAAAGACCGACTATTGGCCTTCATAGGAATGTGAAACGTCTGTTGAGGGAAAGCTGCCAACACGTCGGCAGGCAAGCCCCGAGACTCACACCCAAAAACCAACCAATCCCCGCTAGACATCGCCACTTTACCCAGAGGTTGCGGGGCGCGGGCAGAAGCCAACCACAACCGCTGTGGCTTGGTTTGATTGATAAATTCTGCCCAACTATTGTGATATACCACCAAAACCTCTTTCCAGTAGTCCATGCCCGACCGCTTAAGGTGGTGGTCTGTGACAGCAAAACCTAAAGGCCGCACCAGATGCAACTCGCATCCAGTGGCGGCGCAGGTTCGGGCAATGTTGCCAGTATTTTGAGGTATCTCTGGTTCAACCAGAACCACACGAAAGCTCAAAAAGCGACTCCAGGGGCTTATTTTACCGCGTCAGTGCGGCAAGAGCCTTGCTGTAATCGGGTTCCTGGGCAATTTCTGGGACTTGCTCGGTATAGAGAACCTTGTTCGAGCCATCGACGACGACCACTGCACGCGACAAAAGACCGACCATGGGTCCCGATTGGAACGCCACGCCGTAGACACGGCCAAAATCGGTGTCACCGCGACGAAGGTTGGACAGCGACACGGCTCGGCTGATTTGGTACTGTTCGCAAAAACGCTTCATCGCGAAGGGCAGATCATTGCTAATGTTCAGAACCACGACGTCAGAGTGACGCGCAATCTCTTCGTTAAAGCGCTTGACCGAAGCCGCACAGACTCCTGTATCCAAGCTAGGAAAAATATTCAGGATTTTTACCTTGCCCTGAAAATCCTTGAGACTGACATCTGAGAGGTCCTCTTTGGTCAGACGAAAATCGGGAGCGGTTGTGCCGACAGCGGGCAAACTGCCCACGGTTTCGACTGGATTCCCCTTAAAGGTGATATGCGACATGAAGCCTCCTTGACTTGAAAAAGTCTGGGTGAGAAAAATACTCAGAGAATGACGTGCGGGCAATCAGGCCCCCGGTCTAGCCATCTGACAAGGAGCCCCCATGGACATCGATCAACCGTTAGAAAACTTTCTTAAACCGGCAGCACCCTCGCCGCGCCCGCTGTTTACCCTAACGTTAAGCCACCCCGAGGCCCTGGGGCGCCTTTGGGGTTACCTCTCACAATTTTGTTCTGATTTCTCTTTAGATATTTCGCCTCAACAAACGCCAAACGTGACGGAACTCTTGAGCGCGCTCAAACCATTTTTTCGGCGACAGGAAGCGGTAAGCTCCCGAAACGGTGCTGTGACGAGAGCCGAAGGTGCCATCAAGGCACCAGTGGCTGTGCGTGAAACGGGGCGGTCGCGGGCATTGGTGCGGGCGCACTTTCTTTTTCAACCGGCAGTAAAGGTATTATTGCGTTTTGGGCCTCAGCCCAGCGACTGGAGCGACGAAAACCTCTCGTCACTCATTTTATGGGCGGGATCGTCCCAGGTTTTTCGCTGGAAGGATGCTCGTGCCGGTCAAGCACTTTTAGACTCTTCGGTCTTCGACCCGACTCAGGTACGAATCAAAGGTTTTTTGCAACTGCTTGGTATTTCCTTCGAGGTTCAAGCGTAGCCCTACTCCTGGCACAAGCCAAAATCAAAAAACGAGCAATCCTCACACAGGCAATAGTGGCTATCAATCCAATCCAAAACAGCTTCGGCGGTAAAGCCTGACATCCCCGAGGGGAACAGGAGGTCGGCTTTGGCAAACTGCGCTTTGCCTTTTTCGGTCATGACAAAAGGAACGGCCACGACACGCATCCCTGCGGCGAGAGCGGCCGCAACGCCATGCTGTGAATCTTCAAAAACCAGGCAGGCCGCAGAGTTTGCCTCAAGTTGACGAGCGGCATACAAAAATATATCAGGTGCCGGTTTGGGGTTTGGTACCGACTCTGACGAGTACAGGTGAGAAAAGTAAGGCTCTAAGCCCGTTAGCGATAAAATCTCGCGAATGACCCCAAGGCTAGACCCCGACGCCACCGCCATCGGCAGACGCTCAACCGAAAAAGCTTGAACTAACTTGAGCATTTCGGGAAAAGCAGCAATGCGACCGCGGGCTGTTTCGAGGTACAGGTCATCTTTGAGTTTGACAAGCTCGTCGACAGACTCAGAAAGCTTGTACTTGTCTTTGATAAGCCGACAAAAAGGCAACGTTCCCATGCCGATGCACTCGGCACGAAACTCGTCATCATAGACCCCACCGAAGCGCTCGACAAACCGGCGGTCGCTTTCAAAATACAGACCTTCGCTGTCCACCAGGGTTCCATCAAGATCAAAGATCACCGCATCCAATTTCATTGTGTCTGTCTCTAGACTCATACTAGCGGTTTTTACCCGCTTACGGCAAGAGAGTCTGCCCGGTGCCTAAAAGAGTTAAACCTTCCAAAACTTTCCTGGTAACTGCGTAAAAAACCGCAACCCCATAGCCAAACTATTTAGCGAGATCCGTTCGTCGACACCGTGCATTCGTGAAGTGAACTCACCCATGGTCATTTCGCGGTCAAAAAGGGTAAAGCCGTAGACCGTAGTTCCTCGGTCACGCCAGTAGCGGCCATCTGTAACCCCGCCAATCATAAGGTCGCTCAAACGGGCATCCGGGTGAGACTCTCTAAAGACCTCGCAAATAGCCTCGTCCAAGGGCCCCTTCAAAGGAGAAAGCGTCGGTTGGTGAAAATCAAGCAATTCAAAGTGAAATTGAGACGAAAGTCGCGGGCCTAGGGCTTGGCGCACCAAAGCTTCAATACCTGCTTCATCGGGTGGGTTGCCGTCCTGACTCGGCAAAAAACGGACATCCACCAAAAGCTCAGAGCGATCACAAATGACATTAATTTTGTCACCACCCGCGACCACGTTGGGCGAAAAGGTCGTGTGTCCGGCTGTATCTAAAAACTTAGCCATTCCCGGGTCACGGCGAAAGATCCGCTTCATGACCCATCCTTCACCCCACCCGCCGAGCAACGCCGCCCGCTCCCTTAAACCCCGAACCGCCGTTCTTGCCATGGAACGCCACGAGGGGTGTCTTAACAGCGGGGCTCGGTAGGTGCCCAAACAGAGAGCCGCTTCGGCGGCTTTTAAAAGGGCATTATCGGCGCTGTAGGGCATTGAACCATGCCCGGCACGCCCCTTGGCCGTAAGTTTGACCCAGGCCACACCTTTTTCACCACGGTTGATGAAGGCCGTAGGTCCACGTTCGGTATCGGCAAAAAAGCCACCTAATTCGGTGACCATGGCATCACATTTGACATCTTCCCAAAATTGTTCCACTAAGAAACGAGCGCCCCAGCGGCCTGCTGCCTCTTCGTCCGCCAAGGCCAGAAACGCCAGGTTGCCAGGAAAGTTCCGCTGGGGCCGGGCTTTTAGAGCCTCGGCGAGACCCACGGCTTGGCAAGCCGTCCAACACAACATGTCAACGGCCCCCCTGCCCCAAACCTGTCCATCCTTTAAGTCGGCGGCAAAAGGGTCACAGCTCCAGTCAGTGGCATTGGCAGGAACGACATCGACATGGTTCATGTAGGTTAAACTCTGGGCTGTCGGGTCACTTCCTGGCACTTTTACCAAGAGGTTGCCCCGCCCCGGCCGTCCGTGCAAAATTCTTGTTTCTAAACCATAGCTGGCAAAAAACTCCCTCAGAACCGCAACGGCACGGTCTTCTTGACCAGAATCAGGTTCGCCGGTATTCACACAGCCACAGCGAATAAGATCGCGAAATAGTGGTAAGAGGCGGTAGCGGAATACAGGCCTTTCTAACTCTTCAGGGGTCACGACGCTCATAGGCAAAAGTCTAGCGGAGCATCCCCTGGGGGTCAACGCTGTTTCCAATGGTCATTTTCCCCTTTGTTGATTTCACCTTTGTTGTTTTTTTTACTTGGCTTGCCCGCCAAGCCGTTTCCCTTTACAATCGCTGAATATGCACGTCCCTGTTTGGTCGAATGAAAACCTTTACCCTAGTTTGTCTTCTTCCGCTTGGCTTAAGGACAAAAAAGCGCTCCAGGATACCAGTCGCCGCCTTTTACGGCAGCTAAAGCCTTTGACGTCAGCAGCAGCGTTAGCTGAGGCGCTGCCCGAACTTTTAAAAACTTTTGATAAAGCGTACGCCCTTGCAGAACATCTGGGTTCGGCCGCTTACCTGTGGTATTCCACCAACACCCGCGACGAAACAGCACTCAAAGAGTTGAACAACATTGAAGAGCTGGGCTTGCCCCTTCGTGACGCCGAGGTTCGTTTCAGTGCCCTCTGGGGGCGCTGGGGTACGCCCAAACTTTTGACGCGCTACCCCGAACTTCAGGCCTACCGACTGTTTTTAGACGAAGCCAGCCTCCAAGCCCGTCACCAAATGAGCGACGCTGAAGAGTCCCTGGCCGCTGACCTGCTTCGGTCGGGCGGCGATGCCTGGGGCCGCCTTCAAGAAGCCCTGTCCTCCACGCTCACGCGCCCCTGGGAAGGTGGAAAAAAAACCGTTACCGAACTGAGGGCTTTGGCTTCCTCACCGGACCGCAGTATTCGCGAAAAAGCCTTTAGGGCCGAGTTAGGGGCCTGGGCTTCAGCCGAAGTTCCTCTCGCCGCCGCTCTTAACGGTGTCAAAGGCCAAGCCGTCACCCTCAATAACCGGCGTAAATGGCCTGATCCTGTGGAGCAGTCGGCTCAACAATCACGGTTATCGCGCCCCGCCCTCGAGGCAATGCTGGCGGCCATGCAAGAAAGCTTACCGGTGTTTCGTCGGTACTTGGCCGTCAAAGCTCGCCTTTTAGGGGTCCCCAAGTGCGCCTTCTTTGATCTTTTTGCTCCGGTGGGGTCAGGGCCGCACTTTTCCTTTGACGAAGCCCGTCAAGTGATTCGCGACGCCTTTACCGGTTTCAGCCCCGCCATGGGAGCTTTTGCTGATTTGGCTTTTGAGCGCCGTTGGATCCACGCCCGACCGCAGGAAGGTAAAGTCGGTGGGGCGTATTGTATCAACTTGCCACTAGCAAAAGAACCGCGCATTTTTTCGAACTTTGATGGAAGTTTTGGTGAAGTGAAAACCCTGGCCCACGAACTGGGGCACGGCTGGCATTATTGGTTACTACGCCATAAACCCCAGGTTTGGCGAGATTACCCGATGACGCTAGCTGAAACCGCTTCAATCTTTGCTGAAACGGTTTTGCAAGAAGCCGCCTTAAAATCTGCCACGGGGCCCCAGACGATCTTTATGCTGGAACAAAGTCTGCAAGACTCAACGCAAGTCATAGTCGACATTCTTTCGCGCTATACCTTTGAAAAGGCCCTTTTTCAAGAGAGGCAAAAAGGCGAACTTTCTGCAAGGGAACTTTCTCAGCTGATGCTTGATGCTCAAAAGGCTACCTACGGCGAAGGCCTTGACGAACAGCAGTTACATCCTTATATGTGGGCCGTCAAGGGACACTACTACCATCACAATTTGGCGTTCTATAATTACCCGTATGCCTTTGGCCAGCTTTTTGGCCTAGGCCTGTATGCCCGAGCCCGCGCTGAAGGTCCCGAGTTTGCCAGGACCTACCAACGTCTTTTGGAAGGCACTGGCATTCTAACCGCCGATCAGCTTGCCCGCGAGGCAGGCTTTGATTTAACGACACCGGATTTTTGGCATTCTGGCCTACAGCTTATTGCTTCTACAATAGACGACCTGGAAAGGAGATCGCATGAAAACTAAAGTCGGTATTTTAGGCGCAGGGGCCTGGGGAACAGCGATTGGCAAAGCCATCGCCGAAAAAGGCAACGACGTTGTCTTGTGGAGTTTTGAACAAGAGACGGCCGATGACATTAACCTGAGGCATGCCAACAGCCGGTATTTGCCGCATGCTCAGCTTCCTCACAGTATGACAGCCACCACCGACATCATTGAGGCCGCAACCGGAAAAGAATTCTTGATTCTCTCGACACCCTCGTTGTTCATTCTCAAAAGTGTCAAGGACATCTTGAGTGTGCCCAATTTGCAAGAGGGGCAGAGTCTGATTGGCGTGATCACCAAGGGTTTCTTACCCTCTCCTGGCGAACCCAAATTGATTGTCGAAACCATCGAGAACTTTTTACCGGGCTTTTACAAAAACAATGTGGTCTACATTTCAGGCCCTAGCCATGCCGAAGAAGTGGTGCAAGGAAAAATCACGGGGCTGATTTCAGCCTGCCCGAATCTCCGCAACTCGATTCGCTTTCGTGAGCTTCTCAACGGTAAAACTTTACGGGTCTTTTCGTCGTCAGACGTGGTAGGGGTGCAAGTTTGTGCGGCTCTCAAGAACGTCGTGGCGATCGCTTTTGGTATGATGGACGCCCTCAAAGAAAAAGCCGAGATCTTTGGCGATAACACCGAGTCCCTGCTTTTGGCCGCTGGCCTAAATGAAATTCAAATTTTGGGTCGTGCCATGGGGGCCACGCACCCCGAGACTTTCACCTCGATTGCCGGTGTCGGCGACCTCGATGTCACTTGCCGCAGTCAGTTTGGCCGCAACCGCCGCTTTGGACGCGAAATTATCTTAAAAAACATTCTCGGCTCCTTCCAGTCGTTAGAAGATTTGATTGCCCGCATTTCGCAAATTGGTTACTTACCCGAAGGTGTCGTCGCCGCTCAACATGCCTGGCAGTTGTGCGAAAAACATGGGTTAAGGCTCTCGATCATTCCCTTGGTGTATAAGATTCTGAACAAAGAACTCCACCCCTTGGAAGCCCTCAAACAGTTGATTGAGAACGAAGCGTTTGATCTGACAGACGAGGCTTTTACGGCGAGCGTTTAAGATCGACCTTCCAGACGCCGTTGACACGGATCAGGAGTAAAGTCGCATCCATACGGCCACTTCCTTGGGGAGTGGCGTCGTAAGAGAACTCGACACTCGCCGTGTCACCTGCTCGCTCTACGCTGTCGATCTTCCAATTTTTTACCGTGAATTTCGCCTGCTCGCTGGGGCTGAGCTGACGAAAGGACGCTGCGATGTTGTACAAAAGGGGTTGCCCTTGAGCGCTGACAAACGCCGCCGCTGAAGAAAAGTGGTGCTGGCTAAGAGACGATAGGTAATTGGCCGCCGTATCAGCGGGGCCACTACCCCAACAGCCTCCGCAAACGAAGGCCAGAACTACCAGCCACCAAAGGGAACTACGAGGACGGTGCCTCATGATTTTTCCTGACGGTCGCGGCAGGTTTCCATCCAAGCCTTGAGCTGAGTCGCTGGCTGCCCTTCAGAAAACAAAAAGCCTTGGCCGTAGGGGCACCCGTACCGCGCGAGGATTTCCCATTGTTCTTCGGTTTCGATCCCTTCGGCAATCACATCAATCTTAAGCTCCTCGGCGAGGCGCAGAATCGAGCGCACAATGCTGTCAGCAACGGCCACCGTTTGCGGCTGGTCGTGCGCCACAAGGTCTGTAACAAAGCTACGGTCGACCTTTAAGGTGTCGACGGGCAAACGGTGAAGGTAGTGAAGCGATGAATAACCAGTGCCAAAGTCATCCAATTTGATACCAACGCCGGCACGCCGTAGTTTCTCGAGCGTAGGGATGACCTCCTCGCTATTTTCGATTAAGGCGCCTTCGGTAATTTCAATGGCCAACACCTCGGGCTTAAGCCCCTCCCTCTCCCACACCCCTAAAATGATTTCGGGAAAATCAGGTTGTGCCAGCTGTTTCGGTGATACATTGACGGCTAAAAATTTGTTTTCACACCAAGGAAACTCATCAAGAAGGGTTTTAAAGGTTTTGGCAGACTCGCGCAAAACCCATAACCCTAAAGGATGAATCATCCCGGTTTCTTCGGCTACAGGAATAAACAAATTGGGGCTCAGTAAGCCCTTTTGAGGGTGCTGCCAACGAGCTAAAACTTCCCAGCCAGCTATTTCGCGAGTGGACAATTGAACAATGGGCTGGTAGTGAAGAACCAAATCACCGTTGACGATAGCCCGACCCAGCTCATCGCGAAGCTTCCACCTCCCTTTAACGTCATCACGCAAACGTTCTTGAAAGAATAGCTGGGGGACTCCGGCAACCAGGGCCTGCTGGCAGGCGATTTCAGCATCCGAGAGAGCTTCTTCGGCTGAAGCGTAACCGGGACTTCCCAGGAGAAGTCCTAGGCGCACCGAGGGAACGACATCACGTCCCTGAACCATCACGGGGGACTCCAAGGTTGCCGTGAGACGAGAGGCCACCAATTGAATCTCGTCTTGTGTCGCAACGCCATCTAGCAAGATCACAAAGGCATCCCCCGCGTAACGGGCCGCGGTGTCGATATTGCGCAGGGTCTCTTTGAGACGGTTAGCACAAAGACGAAGGAACTCATCGCCCGCCTGGTGGCCAAAACTTTCATTGACCTCTTTAAAGCCGTTAAAGTTTAAAAAGATCAGTCCGAAACGGGCTTGCTCATCGCGTCGAGAGCGCTCTACCGCTTGGCCCAAACGGCTGAGAAGGTAGCTGCGGTTACCCAACCCCGTCAACGGATCATGCAACGAGTAATAAAACGTCAGCCGCTCGGCCTGACGACGCTGGCTGAGTTCTTCAGAAAGGCGGCGGTTAGCTTCTTGCAGATCTTGTGTCCGTTCGCGGACCCGTTCCTCTAAATCGGTGTTCAGTGTCCTTAAGGCCCTTTGCGATTCTCGAAGAGCCGTGATGTTATGCAACGTCAAAACACTCCCTGCTGAACGACGGCCCCGGTACAAAAGCTTTTCACGAGCCTCCCACGCCTCAAAACTCCCGTTTCCCGTGGCAATCACATCTGTGGTGGAGATTTCAGGACCTTGAGGCATCGAGGGCAACCACGACAGCCCAGGGATTTTTGGGCGAATTAACCCAATGACGCGCCCATCAAGGTTCCAACGGAGTCGGGCGTCTCGGTTGCAATAGGCCAGCCGTCCACGGCGGTCAAAAACGAAGGTGGGGACTCCCCAATTTTCTAAAAGATGTTCTTTGCTAACAGGTAAGATTTCAAGAAAACGAAACCGGTGCAGATTAAAGAACATGAGTAGCGCGGTAATCGTCAAAAAGGGAACAGTGGGGTCCATCAGGGGCAAAGCGACTCTATCAACCATATACAAAAAATTGGCCGCAAAAGGCACAAATAGGGCAACCAGAACAGAAATTTCTGGCCAACCAAACTTTTGTCGTCGCTTAAAAAAACTCAACACCCAAAGAAAGGCAGCCGCCAAAAGGAGGGTATAAGAGTACAGGACATGAACTAAGTACCAGGGGCCATACGACCAACGAACTACCACTGTTCCGGGGTAAAGAGTCAACTCGTGGGGGCGATCCCAAAAAAGTGTTAACCCCGGTGAAAGCCACAAAAATACCCACGACAAGATGGGAATCAGCCAAAAAGAGGGGAGAATTTTTAACCAAAGGCGACGTTTTGACGCGGAAAACTGTACGGAATCGGCAATAAACTGCAAAGCCAAAACAGGAACGGCAATAATCGCCACGTACTCGCCTTTCACAAAAAGGATTTTTAGGTTGAGGTCCTGCACGGCGACTGAAACGATATCGCAAAAGGCCCAAAACGAGACGGCAAGTAAAAAGAGGCCAAACATTACACGACCCGGAACATCGCGGGTGTTTTTGAGGAGGAGTACACCTAGCACTAAGCCTACGGCCGCCGTCAACGAGTCAGGCAACAAATATGGGGTTAGCACTAAGTTGAACACAATTGAATTATAGGCTGAGATTTTCGAGTTGCCAATGAAAACCGTCGCTTGACAGCGATGAGTCTCCCCGTTACATTGATCCTAAATTGTGCGCCTGTCGTATACCGGTATTACCCCAGCTTCCCAAGCTGGAGAAGAGGGTTCGACTCCCTTCAGGCGCTTAAAAATAAATCGTTGTAAAACAATGATTTACAAAACGCTGACCGAAAACGGAAGCCCTAAAAGAACCCCATGCGCACGTAATCGGCTTGGTTTTTCGGGAATGGGTCGCCTTGTTTCCAACCCTCTTGCGACAGATCATCTTCGATGTGTTGGCGCGCAACAAGACCGGCCAAGTCTCCCCACAACCTTTTCACCTCTTGTATATCAGCTTCGTGGTGTCGAAACTTTCGATGTTTCATCCCATGAGGTGGTTTGCCGGCAAACTCATCCAGCCAAACGTGAACTTCACGAAAAGGTTGACCAAAGGTCTCGGTAGCCCGGCGGCAATGTTCATAGATGTGCATTAAACCTCGCTAGCGGCACGCAGTTCTTGCGTGAAAGGATCGTCGTCGTTTCGAACAAAAAGATGCACATGCTCAAGGGCGCGTGAAATCGCCACGTACCCGTAATTGCGATGCTGACGCAAAACCGCTTCGTCCGACCAGCCCGGGTAGCCAAAAACTTTATTCCAGAAGATTAAAACGACCGGAGAATCTAGCCCCTTGGCAGACGGGAAGGTACTAAGACGCAGAAAGCCCTGCTTTTCAAACTGAAAGTCTCGACTCTTTACATCTTGAAAAGGTAGCTTGGCGGTCATAAAAGCGTCCACAAGGCCGCTTTTATCCCCCGAATGAATAACAAGGATATTTTCTAGCTCATAGCCGAGTTTGTCTGTTAACAGGTGAATCTTGGCGACCATCTGCTGGAGCAACTCCTGTTGGTGATCTGAGAACGTCCATTCCGGCAGGGGGCCTTGCCGAAATGCCCCGGCGGGCATCGGTCCATCGTAGAAACGGCGTGCCAGCGCCTCGATAGGAGCTGTGTTGCGAAAGTTGGTGTGCAGAACTTTGCTCTTGCCCAAGAAATCTAACCCTGCCCGCACAAAGGGCGAACGGCTTTGGTTTAAGTTCTGGCCTTCATCGGCAGCCAAAACAAAACCCCGTTTGGCAAGACTCCGTAAAATCTTGAGACGGACAGGGGGGAGGTCTTGTGCCTCATCAACCAACACGTAATCCACCTTCTGACTTTCTAAGGCTTCGGGGTACGAGGCGAGCATTTGAGCGGCCAAAACGGACGACAGTTGCTTGGTGTCCCGCATCTTTTGCGCAACCTGCTCCTGCTGAAGCCAAACTTCGCGGCGTTGGCTCTCGGTTAGTCGTTTTTTGTGGCCGGACCGCTCGATGACACGGTATTCGTCCCAGGTTAGCTCCCAACCCCAAAGCAAGTGTTCACACTCAAACTTGAACTCGTTTTTATCGAGCGGGCCAGAACCAAGAATTTCTGCCAGCCAGGCCTCAGATTCCCACCGGTAATTGATACTGGATGCTAAGACCTCTTTTACTGCGTCATTCAAAAGAGAATCCACCGTTTGAAACTCCGTCGTGGTAACCGAGCCGCCCAAAAGGCCAGATAGATAGGTACCATACCGGGTCATGGCGTTCGTATACGTCAGGAGTTTGAGCGTGGGCGTAGGAGTTCCAAAATCCAAGGCATCAACCGGCGGTTCTAAAATCCGTTGGGCAAGTTTAAGTAAAACCAAAGATTTTCCGGTACCTGCCCCACCGCGAATTAACGTATCGCGATCAAGGGGTAAGCGTTCAACCAGTTGCGCCTGTTCGGGCGTCAGGCGCAAAATTTGCTCTTCAAAGGCGCGTCGGGTTCGGGTGAGGTACGTGAGTCGGCTGACCTGCGAAACATAGTCTTCTAGGGCGGCGGCGGCCGGCAAAACGGGCATCTGCTTGAGCTTTTTTTCCAGCTCAAAAATCTGCTGACGTTTTGCATCAAAAGCGGCATCTTTTTCGGTCATCTTGTGACGGAGTCTCTCTAGCTCCGCATGGAGAACCCCTAATTCCGCCCGCAATTGCTTTGTTTCAAGCTCGTGGTCGCGCAGCTCCTCGTATTTAACCAGGATCTCTTGACGCTCGGCCACGGCCTGCTTCGCTCGAACCTGCAAAGCCTCCCATTCGGCTTTGTCGATCACCACTAAGGTGCGGTTTTTCCAATCATTGAACAACTGGGGGATGTCTTTAAATTCGGGGTCATTCTGTTTAACGGCATAGCCAAGAAAATCCCAAAAGGTCGACGCCGCCGCCTTG
>JAJXVP010000335.1 GCA_021782055.1 bacterium
TATTGCCCAACGACAATACGGTCGACGACGTTGTACAGGGCGTTCACCAGCATCATCGTAATCGAGGGTATCGAAAACTTCAAAAGGAGTTTGCCAATGGGGGCTTCTCCCATTTGGGTAAGGTGCTGCATAATTCTCCTCGCGCCATCAACCTAAGTAGTGGCGCAGGTCAAAGGGCGGTACTCGTGACTATAGAAGGTAAGCAACTTTTGTTCCAAGGGGGACAAGCATAATTTGATTGTCAGAGATGCAGAACAGCCTTACTATTGTTCCTAGTACCTTACAGATGGGTTTTAACAAAAAAAGGAGTGTAGGTTGAAGGTTGGACTTTTTGGATTTGGAAAAACGGGAAGGGCTGTCGCTACAACGATTCTCAACAACAAGGAATACGTTCTTGAATGGGTGGTAAGGAAGTCCAAAATTTTGGACCATCGATCGGCTCCCGAATTTCTCGGCCTCGATTCTTCAGAACCAGGATTGATCTATTCGAAAGAAGAATGGGATGAGATTGCCGGTAATGGCCAACTTGCGGTGGATGCCATTGTCGATTTTTCGTCTCCAGAAAGTATCTACGAATATGGCGAGTATGCCCGTGAACACCAAATTACGATCATTACGGCGATATCGAGCTACGCTCAAAAAGAAATCGCCTATTTGCACGACCTAAGCCGTGATACTCGGGTCTTGTGGTCCCCGAATATCACCGTGGGAATCAATTTTCTTATTATAGCCGCAAAGGTTTTGCAAAAAATTGCTCCTTATGCTGACATCGAAATCGTCGAGGAACATTTTCGGGACAAGCCAGAAGTTTCGGGAACCGCAAAAATCATATCACGTCATTTGGGCTTAGCCGAACAAACCATCAAAACCATCCGAGCCGGTGGAATTATAGGCAGACACGAAATCCTCTTTGGGTTTCCGTTTCAGACCGTGCGACTAAGTCATGATTCCATTTCTCGCGAAGCTTTTGGTAATGGCGCCCTGTTTGCGCTCGACAACGTTCGGTCTCGCCCCTTAGGGTTTTACACCATGGAAGACCTCATGAAGCCGTATTTCGAAGCTTCGTGATTAAAACTTCGGAGGAATGCTCACTGTTGAAACGGTCTAGCTTGTTTTGGCTTATGGTGGGGTTGTTGCACCTCCTGTGTGGGGTGTTATTTTTCTCCCATGGTTATCGGCCCGAGCAAGCAGGGTTGCTCCTTTTGGCCTATTCCTTTGGTTTGAGGCATGCGTTCGATCTTGACCACATAGCGGCTATTGATAATTCTGTTCGTCGTCTTCTTCAGGCCGATAAGCCATCTCAGGGTACGGGGTTTTACTTTTCGTTGGGCCATTCCACCATTGTTTTTGTCCTTTCGGTGGGTTTGGCTTTTGCCTCGGTTTGGGTTCGCCAGGAACTCCCAGTTTGGCAAAGTGCAGGCTCCCTCCTCGGGACAGCGATTTCTTGTCTGTTTCTTATCATTCTGGGGTTTTTTAACCTCGTCTTGCTGTTTGAACTCTTGGGTTGGGTTAAAACCCCGCGAGCAGTTCAACCCCAGGGTCTAATGGGACGTTTGCTCTTTCCCATCCTGCGGAGAGTAGGAAGTGCGGGTCAATTATTTGTCGTTGGGTTATTGTTTGGTCTCGGTTTTGATACAGCCTCTGAAGTGGCGTTGCTCACCTTGTCGGCGAATGTGTCGGTTACGCTCCCGTGGACGGTGGTTCTAAGCTTTCCTTTGGCTTTTGCCAGCGGGATGAGCCTCATGGACACAGCAGATGGGATAGCAATGACAAAAGCCTACGCTTGGTCATCGCGAAATCCTCGTTTACGCAAGATCTATAACATAGCCATTACAGGGGCTTCGGTTCTTATGGCGTTGGCAATTGGTCTTGGCGAAGCTAGGGGTTTGTTCGCTGTGCTTTGGGGCAACTCGGCCGCTTGGGTGGGTTTCGGTGTGCTAGTCCTGGCCGGCGTCGCTGTCCTGACTGGTTTAAAAATCCACCGCGAGAGAAAGGCTTGTTAGGGAGTGGGACGGTTTTTCACCCAAAAGCCTACGCCGGTGCGGTAGTCGAGCGTGAGAATTCCCGTCTTTAAGAATCCGTAACCGATCACCACTTGATAGGGATCTTTGGTGTCGATTTGGTGGCCCTGTGCGTCAACGCTGTGGGGGCTAACTCCGTCTAAATTGACAACCGGGGAGTTAAGCTGTTCGCCAAATACCTTGGCTGACGAGAGGATGACGCGGCGAGAGTGGAATTTCTCGAACGCATTTTCACTGGGAACAAGGGCAAGGGTTTTACGAATTGCCTTGGGGGGGAGTTTGCGAGCAGCCAAACCTTGCAAGGTTAGCACATCGACAGAGCCAGTATCGATGAGCGCGGTATAGGGTTGGTCGGCAATTAGAATCCGGCATAGCGGGCGGTTCCCCACGAGGGTAAAAAAGAATTGATGGGCATTCCGTGTGTCATACCGAGCCAGCGGCAAGGAGGACAATAAAATTGTGTGCTTGGCAAAGTTAAAAACAACAAGGCAATGCCGAAAAGCCTCCCCGCCGATAAGACCCGAAAAGCCGCCGTCGTGAAATACAGGGCTAGTCAAAGAAAGGCCCTGGAGGACCAGGGTGTTTGACCCCTGTTGGAAGGTGCCCTGGGGGGCCGTTGTTGCGACTAAATCGTGCGAGATAACACTAAACGATGAGCCGGTATCCCAGAGCATCCGAGCACGGTGACCATGCCATTGCCCCTGACTAAATGGCAGGCCAGTCCCGAAGTCGAGTTGAAACTCTTGGCTAGGCCCGCTCATGCTAAACTCGAAACCTGCGCAAGAAGGTAGCCAGAGTATAAAAAAAAGGTTAAGAAGGCCGCGAACCAGCCGAAGCAAATTTACACCTCTGATTTTTTGCGAAAGGTCTTATAGCTTAGACCGTACTTTTGCATCCGTAAGCTGGCAACCCGTTTTGTTAGGCCCAAAAGCTTGGCGGCTTCGGTGACATTTCCCTGGGTTTTGCGCAAGGCTTCTAACAGCGATTGATATTCTACCGCTTCCACTTTCGCTTCTAACTTTCCACCGATTTCAAGACCGTCTTCGCTGGGGGCATTGAGCGAAGGGGGCAGGTGATTCGTCTGAATATACTCTGAATCGGTCAGGATGACAGCTCGTTGAAGCACGTTTTCGAGCTCGCGCACGTTGCCGGGCCAATGGTACCGAAGTAAAAGACGTTGGGCTCCCGTAGTGATGCCCCGCACGACCTTTCCTGCCTCTTGAGCAAAGCGTAAAACAAAGTAATCAGCCAGAGTTATGATGTCGGCCCCCCGATCCCGCAAGGGAGGGATGA
>JAJXVP010000336.1 GCA_021782055.1 bacterium
TTATGGTTTACAAATCAATGGAAGGCGTGTGGATCTTGGCCAGTGTTGGATCGAGTACGGTCAGCACCTGGTCAACCTGCAGATATTGTTTACCCTTGGGAGTGCCGACGTGGACCCCCAGTTAACCTTTCAAGACCCCCCTTATCACGAACATTAAGGAGCAAAGGGTGAATTTTTGGCGGTATTTCGGTGGAAGTACAATTTTTAGTGTGGTGGCTTTAGCCGGGGCCTTTGCCCTAGGGTTAACCACCGGTGGCTCTTGGGAGGCGGGTGGGGAGGCTCTGGTGACAGCGCTGATTCTCGGCGTGCTTGAAACCTCGCTGTCGTTTGACAACGCGGTTGTCAATGCCCGCATCTTAAAATCCATGAATCCCTTTTGGCGAAGGTTCTTTTTGACCGTCGGGGTTTTGATTGCGGTCTTTGGTATGCGCTTGGTGTTTCCTCTGTTGATCGTGGGGGTGGTGAGTTCTCTACCGTGGGGGGATGTTCTGGTCATGGCCTGGCAAAAGCCCCACGAATTTGCGCAAATCCTTGTTAACCAACATGTGTTGATTGATGGCTTTGGTGGAGCCTTTTTGCTGTTAGTGTTTACCCGGTTTTTCTTTGACCAAGAAAAAACCTTGCATTGGCTGGCTCCCCTCGAAAAGCTTTTTGGCCTGGCGGGGCGGCTTGAAGGCGTTACCGTGGCCATTACGCTCGTTGTTATTTTGCTCACCTTGGGGCAGGTGGAGGTGGCTCATCAGCTGGGGTTTGTCGTCTCGGCCTTGGCCGGCGTGGTGGTTTATGTTGTTGTCGAGGGGATAGGGAGCGCGCTCCAAGGCGGCGAACGAAAGCTTTTGATGGCGGGCTGGGCTTCGTTTGTTTACCTCGAAGTTCTCGATGCTTCGTTTTCGTTTGATGGGGTTATTGGGGCGTTTGCCATAACCAACAGCCTGTTCCTCATGGCGTTGGGCTTGGGCATAGGTGCCTTTTTTGTCAGGTCGCTCACCATTCAAATGGTCGATGCAGGGACTCTGACCTCGTTCCGATACCTAGAGCATGGGGCTTTTTGGGCTATAGGCGCCTTAGCTTTGATTTTGTTCTTGGGGGCGGCCGGGGTAGAGGTACCCGAAATCGTTTCGGGAACCTTGGGTTTTGCCCTGATCGCCTTAAGTTTTGTTTCAAGCTTAGTGGTAAACCGGCGGCAAAAAGCCTCATGAGTGACAGCTTGAAACTTGCGCTTCGTCGCCAGCAAAAAGCACGGTTGCGCGCCCTGGGCCCCCATGAAAGGGACCAGCAAGAGGCTAGGTTGTGTCAAAACCTTCGTCAGCTGTGGCTTGCTTCTCGGCGACCATGGGTGCTGGGCTTTGCCTCGTTGGGCGAAGAACCCAACCTCGAAGAATTTTGGGGCTTGGTTTTAAGGCAGGGACGCCTGGCCTTACCCCGGGTTTCGGGTGCCAATTTGATCTTTCACGAGGTGACGAGCTGGTCACAGTTGGTTCGTGTTCCCCCCTGGGGGATTCGGGAACCCTCACCAGAGTCTTCGCTTTGGCCGCCGACAGAGGTGCCCCGTAGCTTAGTTTTGGTGCCGGGTTTAGCCTTTGATCGTCGTGGGGGCCGTTTAGGGCGGGGAAAGGGCTTTTATGACCGGTTTTTAGCTTCGGTTTTGCCAGGGGTGTTGGCGTGGGGTGTGGGCTGGCAAGAAAGCTTGGTTGAACAAGTCCCCTGCGAGGCTCATGATGTTCTACTTACCGGGTGGGTGGGACCCGATGGGCTGAACCCCCTTGCCCTTTAGTCGGGGCTGGGCTATTTTTTGTAAAAATTATTTGTTGTAACGGAGGCATGTAAACCATGGCATTCATCAAATCCGCCTTGGAATTGGCGATGGAAAAATCCGAAGGCCTCACGGTCGATAAAGAAGAATTGCGCCGCAAAGAAATTGCGACTGCAGGCAAGGCCGCTTGTGCCCAAGCACTCGCCGGTGCCGAAGAATCGTGGGAGCCTGTTTTAAAGACACAGGAAAAAGCCCTAAGTAAGGCCGATTTTACCGTCTGGTGTCTGGGGGCTGCCGACACCCTGCTAGCACGCATTCAACTGATGGATTCCGGTTCTGTTTCAGAAATGAACCGGGTCATGACCTTTTTAGACGAGCTGGGTCGAAAAAAAGCGAGCGCTCGCCTGCAAAAGATGGCGCAGTTGGTGGGGCAGTTCCAACAGGAACTCAAACAGCTTAAAGAGGCTATTGCCCAACAAATTGGGCCTGCCATTAAGCAAAGGGCCCAGCAGTTGGCTCAGCAGACGGGCGCAAACCCGCAGTTTATTCTAGAAAAAGACCCGACGTACCTTAAGGTGCTCAACGAGAACCTCGAACCGATGCGGGCAGAGTATTCCCAGGCGCTAGAGCAACTGAAGGCAGAGTTTCGCTCTGGCCTTTAAGCTCCCGACGCCCTGATCAGATTTAAAAACTCTTCGCGGGTTTTGCTATCGCGGCGAAAGGACCCAAGGACCGAACTGGTGACCATCGACGAGTGCTGTTTTTCGACCCCTCGCATCATCATGCACAGGTGTTTGGCCTCCATGACCACACCAACCCCTAAAGCGTCGGTGGCCTCCATGATGGCACCTGCGATTTCTTCTGTTAGACGTTCTTGAATTTGAAGCCGTCGTGCAAAGACATCGGCAAGACGGGCAATTTTGCTCACGCCAAGAACTTTATCGCGTGCGACGTAGCCCACATGGCATTTGCCATAAAACGGTAGTAAATGGTGCTCGCAGAGTGAGAAAATTTCAATATTACGCACAATGACCATATTGCTGGCCGGGGAACGAAAGACGGCTTGGTTAAGAACTGCTTCGGGAGAACTCCGGTAACCTCGGGTTAAAAACTCCCAGGCTTTGGCAACCCGTTCTGGGGTCCGTTTCAGACCCTCGCGTTCAGGGTCTTCGCCCAATTCTTGCAATAATTGATAGACTAGCTGTTGGACACGCTCAAGGTTCATGGGCCCATCCTAGCAAAGCCCGTCCGAAAACGCCAGTGAGGGCGCCCCCTCCCCACGAAAGGACGCCCCGCTGTTTTTGCTAAGGAATCACAACACTGCTAAAGAATCGAAGAGCCTTAGGCTGCTCGAATCGGTACTGTCCGAGGCTTGGCCTCTTCTTTTTTGGGCAGGTGCAAGTTCAATAGCCCATTACGGAACTCGGCGGTAATGTTGGCTGTATCCACGTCCGAGGGAAGTCGGAACTGACGGGTAAAGCTCGTTTCTTGGCGTTCTTTAACCAGCCAGCGATCTTCACTGTTGGCTTCGGCCTTTTGCTCGCCTTTGAGTTCCAAGAC
>JAJXVP010000337.1 GCA_021782055.1 bacterium
CGGTGGCCTTAACTTAAATAAAATGATCGACTTTAATGATGGAACGACTAGCCTGCCTGATGGAACAAGGAAAAAGACTGAAACCTTGGCTTCGAGCAATGTTCTTCAATTTTATTTAGAAGACGGGAGTTTAGTTACAGTTCGTCCTTCGGGCACAGAACCTAAAATTAAGTTTTATGCTTCTTGCCGCGCCAAAACCGGAGAAGCCCTTGCTAAAGCTCAGCAAATTGTCAAAGAGAAAATCCAAGCCATTCGAACTGAATTAGATAAATGGATTGATTAATGAAAGAAATCACTGAGTATAATCATCTTCTAAATCCTCAGCTCGTCTTTGTGGCCTTTGACTTTGAGACTACGGGATTATCCTACAACTATGATCGAATCATCGAGATTGGCGCCGTAAAATTCCGTTATCAAGAAGAAATGGAAAGATTTTCACAGATGGTGAATCCCGAAATGCCGATTCCTGCAGAGGCGTCAGCTGTCAATGGAATTTCGAATGAAATGGTCAAAGA
This sequence comes from bacterium, assembly GCA_021782055.1. Next base: position 516 of record JAJXVP010000337.1, read on the forward strand.
CGCCCCTCCAGGCAATTTGGTGCTGCCAAAGTTTCTTGAGTTTATCGGGGATGCTATTTTAGTGGCACACAACGCATCCTTTGATATCTCATTTTTACGTACAGCGATGAATCGCTGGGGGTTGGGACAGTTAAAAAATGATGTTATCGATACGCAAAAGATGGCTCAAAAAGCTTTTCCTGGGCGTAGTAACTACAAGTTGCAACTGTTAGCTCAAGATCTCAAAATTATTAGCCTTGAAGCGCATCGCGCTGAAGATGATTCACGTGTGTGCATGGATTTATTTACCGCTTGTCTCAAGCAATTGAATCCTGGCAATCAGGCCTCGTTATTTTAGCTGGAGGGGGAGGGGGGCATGGGAATTCAGCGGTCTGATGGTAAGTTGAAAGCTCATTTTCTTCAACACACCCCTTCAGAAGGTTTAGGTACTATGGAACCGTGGCTAAAAGCAAACGGTTATATTCTTTCTCAGACCGCTTTATATCGTATCGAATCCTCTCGTCCTGACTTGTATCCAAGTCCTGACTCTTTGGACCTCTTGATCATCTTGGGCGGCCCCATGTCCGTTTATGAACAAAAGAACTATCCTTGGATGATCCAAGAGTTTCAGTTTATTGAAGATTGCCTTAAGGCTAAGGTCCCTATCTTAGGAATATGCCTAGGAGCGCAAATCTTGGCTCATTTGCTGGGAGGAACTGTAAAACCACATCGTGTGAAAGAAATTGGTTGGTTTCCTGTAACCTTTACGCCACCATACCCGAGTTGGTTGCCCCCTCATCTCCCTGAGCAAGTTCCGAATTTTTTCCACTGGCATGGCGATACTTTTACCTTACCTTCCCAGGCCAGACGTCTTGGTTCCTCTGAGGCGACTCTAGAGCAGGGGTTTCAATGGGGAGACCGTGTTATTGCTTTACAGTTTCATGGTGAAACCAATGCCGAAGCTATTGAAGAGTTTCTAAACGCTGGGGCGAACGAATTAATACCCGGTCCTTATATTCAAACTAAAGAAAAAATTCGAGCCTATAACCCACAAACTGAACTTTTGACATCATTTATCGAAGCTGTTTTAACCTATTTGCGAGGATTTGCTCACTTATGATCCTTCCTCGTCTCTCTGTGGCGCCTATGGTCGATTGGTCTGATCGTCATTTTCGGTATTTTTTAAGATTTCTGGCCCCTAAAAGCCTTTTTTATACCGAAATGCGCTCTACAGGAGCCATTCTACATGGTCACGAAGAAAGTATTCTTGGTTTTGATCCCTTTGAAAAACCCTTAGCTTTACAAATAGCGGGTGATGATCCGCACGAACTGACTAAAGCCGTTCAGAAAGCAGAAGCCTGGCCTTTTGATGAGTATAATTTGAATTGTGGCTGTCCTTCTGACAAAGTCCAAGAAGCTCATTTTGGTGCGTGCTTAATGGCTGAGCCAGACTTAGTGGCTGACTTGGTTTCTGCTCTGAAAAAAGCTACTTCTCGTCCTGTAACCGTAAAACATCGCATTGGAATTGATGGTCTAGAAAGTTATGAAGATATGTTGAGGTTTGTAAAAGCCGTCCAAGGGGCTGGAGCAGACCGCGTTATTGTTCATGCCAGAATAGCTATTCTTAAAGGCTTAGATCCCAAAGAAAATCGAGAAATTCCTCCCCTCCGTTATGAGGATGTATACCGACTTAAAACGGAATTACCCCAATTCCCCATCGAGATTAATGGAGGAATTCGAACCCTAGAAAACTTGAGAAACCAACTCAAACACGTCGATGGTGTAATGTTAGGACGAGCTGCCTATGAAGACCCCTATTTTATGGCCGTGGCAGAAGAGGAAGTCTTTGGAACTCCTCGCGTGACGCGTCGTCAGGTGATCGAGTCCTTGATGCCCTATGTTGACGAGTGGCAAAAACGAGGAACTTCGGTTTATAAAATTGTGCGTCACATGACTTCACTTTTCTCGGGCTTTCCTGGTGCAAGAAAATGGCGGCAAGCTTTAAGTCCTCCGTTTCAAGAAATTCAGAAATCGAGTGATTTATTTCGCCAAATCCTTGAAGTAATTCCCTCCTGGGTCTTGGATTCGTGTGACTTGAGACCGAATTCCGCAAAATCTCTTGTTTCTTCATGAAAATCGCGTCAAAATGAAGTTATGGATTTTCAGTCAGCTTCAGTTTGGAGGCCGCACCGGTGAAGCCTTCGTTAAGATTGCTTCTTGTTGAAGACTCTGAAGATGATGAATTTCTCATTAAACGAGAGCTGTCTCAGACTGAATTTACTTGGTTGGTTGAGCGTGTCACGACCCCCGAGGCTCTGCAAAAAGCTTTACAAGAACAAGCTTGGGATTTAATCATCAGTGACTATAAATTACCTGGTTTTTCAGGTCTCGATGCCCTCGAAATTTATCAAAATTCTGGTTTGGATGTTCCCTTTATCGTTCTTTCAGGCATGATAGGTGAAGACTTAGCCGTCGAAATGATGCAAAAAGGGGCGCATGACTACATCATGAAAAATGCCCTGAAGCGTTTACCACGGGCAGTTGAACGTGAAATTCGAGAATCTCAATCGCGCAAGGCACAAAGAGCTTCTGACGCAGAGAATCGTCAATTAACTCGCTACTATCAACTTTTAAGCCAAACCAATCAAGCTATCGTTCGGATTCTTGATCCCAGTTCCCTGTTAAGTACCATTGCCTCCGTAGCTGTTCACATTGGCGGGTTCACTTGGTCGGGTTTTGCTACCTGGAAGGACAATCGTTGGCAATTAGAGACTTCTTTTGGTGAAGAATCTCCTTCAT
>JAJXVP010000338.1 GCA_021782055.1 bacterium
CCTCAGCTAAGAGAAAGAGGCAAAGGGATAAGGCTTCCCAGAGAGGGTGGGGGTAAAAAAGAATTTTGTACCCACCTTGGCCCCAAAAGAGGAGCCCCAAAAAAACGGCATGCAAAAGGCGTTCGGTTGGCAAAAATTGGGGTTTGGCTCGTCCTGCATAGGCTAAAAACCCAAACAAGACAAAGGGCAGACCTAAAAGCCAAAGTTGACGTTGCACAAGGGTTGGCCAATAGTCCCAGCTCCCTAAACTTTGGGGCCAAAATAGAAGAGTGATTTTGAAAATTCCCCAAAAGGCCCCATAAATACCGAGTAAAATGCTCAAAGTCACCCATGCTTTTTGTCGAGCGAGCTTTTGTCCCACAAAGTGGGCTGCCAGTACACCCAAAGTCAACGAAACCGGATCCGCAATATTCGACAAGCCTAAAGCGGCATGAAACGTCAAATATAGGGGGGCAACGACTCGTAGCCAGTTCCTCATAGACGTCCTCGGTTGTTGAAGGCAGCCTGTCTGGGGGCTGTGGGGCCTGACACCAGGTAAGGTCGCAAATGAACCCCTTTTTGTTGAGCCTCGCGAAGGAAGACCTCGAGCCCAGGGCAGCCTGGGCCTGACACCACCAGGGCTTTACGTTGGGGCAAGTCCGGTAAGGACGAAGCGGTATGGCAGGTGATTTCCGCAAGAGCTTTTTGGGCTAAAGGGATACTTTGGACATCTCCGCGCAAATTCACACCGAGGGAAGGAATCCACAACCTCCAAGCTCTTGGGGTTTGTTGCAGAGCAGATAATAAGGCTGCTGCTCGTAAATCTAACCAATGTTCCCCAGCTGAAGCTGAAGTTTCGGAAGGTACCGAGGTGTCGAGTACCCAAAGGGTTTCCCCCAAAGGAGGGGGCTGCCATTCCGTAGAACGGACAAAAGGTTGCGCGGTATGAGCCCACAAACGCCAATTCATACGGCGAATATCATCCCCTGGCAAATACGGGCGAGTCTCACCGATTTGGGAAGAAGGAGCTGGTGCTTTGCGAGATGGTCCTGCCCAAGAGGGAGTCGCTAAAGTGGTAAGCGGGAGTTTCTCCCCAGCATTGGGAAGTACCCTTACAGGGTCAGAAGTATTCAAGAAGAGCCTTCGAACTGTAAAGCCAAAGGCGTCTGAAAGTTTTAGGTTGAGACTTAATTGGTAGTAGCCACGAAGACAGGACACGGAAAGTTTCGCTTCTTCGTGAGAAGCTAAAGGTTGTTCCACCCGCCATTGGCGTCCTCGAGAGTGGGTACCCGTCACCTCTAAAGACCAGCGCATTCCAGGAAATCCTGGTAAAGGGCGCGACGGCCAAAAAAGTTTCCACTCCTGAGCTTCTTCGGGGAATTCTTTTTGGTCGAGAAAAACCCAAGTTAGGTTTTTGGGATAAAGGCGGTGAAATCGCCATCCAGCGATTCTCTGAAGGAGTAGAAAATAGACAAAAAGAAGAAGGAAGAACGTTCCCCAAAGCAAGGTGGCGAGTTCACCGCGTTGAATTCCTAAGCCGAGAAATCCTAAAGAGGTAAAAAAAAAGCGTAGCCAGTCCGTGTGAAGGGGGAAAAGTCTTTAAATTTCATGGCGAGCCAGTTCTTCCGTCAGAATTTGTAAAAACACATCGTGGGAGGCCGCCGTATCCAGATACATGAGGCGGTGTTCCAGGATGTCTCGCGCCAACCAACGAAAATCCTCGGCCTGAACAAAATCGCGCCCTTGAACCAAGGCGGCACACCGGAGGGCTCGAATGAAGTGGACTCCACTTCGGGGGGAAAGGCCTAAGGCGATCCCTTTGTGGGTTCTGGTGCGTTCAATCACCTTTGAGGTGAGTTCCAATAAGGACGGGGCTACATGAACCTTTGCGAGGTCGTTGCGAACTCTAAGAATATCCTCGGCTTCCACCACAGGGGACAAAGAATCTAAGACGTAATGGGCAGGGTCTCCAAGCCAGACGGCCTTTTCTCGTTCGGGAGTGGGGTAACCAACTTGAAGCTTCATAAAAAATCTATCCATTTGGGCTTCGGGAAGGGGATAAACGCCTTCGGTTTCAAGTGGATTCTGGGTCGCCACCACAAAAAAGAACGGGTCGACAGGCCGTGTTACGCCGCCCATCGTCACTTGACCTTCTTCCATCACTTCCAGGAGCGCAGACTGGACTTTGGGGGTGGCCCGGTTAATTTCATCGCCTAAAAGGATAGGAGCAAAGACTGGTCCAGGGTGAAACTCAAAATGTCCTGTATCGGGATGAAAAACGTCTGTTCCCGTGATGTCATACGGAAGTAAGTCGGGGGTAAATTGAATACGTCGAAAGGAAAGCTGTTGACCATCCCTGCTGATGAGTTTTGCTAACGCTTTAGCCGCCGTTGTTTTCCCGACTCCAGGGACATCTTCGATCAAAAGGTGTCCCCCAGAGAGTACGGCTATCGCGATTTTCTCGACAATTTCAGGTTTTCCAAAATAGGCCTTCAATAAACCATCGCAAAGAGCCTGATAGATTTCGCCAGCAGGTGCCGCAGTCATGCGTCTACTCTACAGGAAGATGGCCTGCCTGAGAAGGGGAAAAAAAAGACCGCCTGGCAGGCGGCCTTAAAGGTCAAGGTTAGGCGGTAACCTTGGCTTTGCATTGTTTGCAAACCTTGGTTTTCGTTCCTGACAGCTCTACCTCGTATAAGAGTTTGATAGCCGAGCGTTGGCAGGAAGGACACGTTCCCCGACTTTTGCTGGGGGTCTCGCGAAGACTTCGACCCCGGTGGGCTTTGGACATGACAGCTCCTTCTCAGAAAAATCACTATACTGACCTCCTGGACGCCGGTCAAGGCGCAACACTAAGGAAGGTGCAAGAAAGCGGCGGTAAGCTGACTTGCTGTGGTAAGTCGGCTGACCAGGTTATGGGTCCGTGAGTCAGTCCCCAGCTTCGTTGTACTTCGGGGGTATCCCAATCCCAAAGTAGTCGGGGTAAAGCTGGTTGACCGTTGATAAGCAAAAGCTCGGGGGATTGGGGCGGTGCCGTGAAAACAATTTTTTCTAGATAAGGTTGTCCTAGGTCTACCAAAGGGTAGGTCTGTCGTTGCAAGTTGATAAGAATAAGCCAAATTCGTTGTTCTCCTCCCAGCGCCCAAGCTCTGAGGTTACCGCCTGTCACTTGAGGTGGTTCGTAAACGGGGGATCGGATGAGCTTTTTCCATAAAAAGCTGGCATAGTAATCGGGGCGAGGTCGCCAGGTGTTCTCCTCCAAAAGTCCATAATCACTACCTACCAAGCTTTGCCGAAAAACGGCATCGACG
>JAJXVP010000339.1 GCA_021782055.1 bacterium
CGCCGTACCGGCTCCCATCAGGTGTCGAAGTTAACCGTGAGTAAAAAGCCTGTTCAAAGCCATTATTTTGGTTGTAGGTGTTGTAGTTGCCAAAAATCATCCCGTCAGCCAAAAAAATCATAAACAAGAGGGTAAAGCGTCCCAGGCCCCCATCTCGTGCGGTCCAGCGTCGCGCAAAGCTGGCTGTGACAAAAATCGACAGCGCTAAATACAACAAGATTGCATTACGGTCATAGTTGGCAACCAACACCGAGACGGCAATAAGCAAAAGCCCAAACCACCACCACGAGTCAGGCTTGCGCAAACCCAGCAGGAAGTAGACAACTGCGGACCCCACCAAACCCCACCCCAAATAATCAAAATTGTTGTCAGACATATAAAAGCGGGGAACCAAGAACTTAAAGAAAGGGACCTTCCAAAACTGGTAAGTATTCGGGTCATCAAAGGGGAACTGTTTGTAGAAGTTGACATTTTTCATGTCAAGAAAAGTTGGGAGGAACACAAAAGCTGAGAGAGCTCCCCCAGCCACCACGCAACCCAAGGCGAAACGCAGCGTAAGACCCCAGCCATCCGGCCGGTGAAACAGCAACCTCCCCAAAACATAAAAAAAGAAAAAGAATAAGAGCTGAGAGGAGTACCCCAGGTGAGTAGCCAGCATGACATTGGCACCCAACGAAGCCGCAAAAACCGCCTGGTAGGTTTTCCAGTCTCCCGCCAAAAGTTTTTCGAACGCCAGCACTACCCAGCCAAAGCCAAACAGCACCAAGGGCATGAAGAGCCCACCAACCCAAAGAATCTCGTACAGCAAAATGTTGCCACCAGTAATCAGCAACGCTAACAACAAGCCCGTTTTGCGGTCCGCAAAGAGTCGTTTGCCCCAAGCGTAGAACAAAAACGCGTTACCTAAACAAAAAGCAAACATCACAAGTTTTGTCGAAAGAAAGATATTACCGACAAGTAAGTTTAAAGAGCCAATCAAAACATAAAGAAGAAACCCGTAATGCGAAAAAAGAGCAAAACCGTTGTGATAATAGTTGGTCCACAGCGGCCAGAAATACCCTTGCTTAAAGTTTAAATAGGTAAACCAAGCTCGCGAGGTATGCGAGGGAGCGTCCTGAAAATAAGGCTCACCAGGGGCTAACAGCGGTTTAAAAAACAAGACGACCAAAAAGACAAGAAAAACGGCAACCCGTCGTTCGTCTTCAAGGACGAAGGCCAAAAAATGGCTAAAGGTGCGTCTTTGCCATTGTCTGACAATTAAAAAGACCAATAAAGCGGCCAAGCCCCCTAAAACAGCCCAATCGGTGGCCTGAAAGGAATGCAGAACAACCCCAACCAAACCTGCTTTTTGCAAGCCTTTGGCGGCAAAGTTGGTCAGATGTTCAAGGACAACCCCTTTTACCCGGTCTAAAAGAATAAATTGCACATAAAACGAAAGAAGGAACGCCAAGCCCAAGACGAGGCTCACCTCCCCCGCACCCCGCTTTCGCTGGGCTAAAGAATCTAAAGCCGGCATAAACCGTCCTCCCTTTTTTCAGTACGATCGCCTATCAGCACGATCACTTTTCGGTTGCAAGCCACACGCCCTTCCAAGAAGGGGGCGGAGAAGCCTTTAACTGCCGCAGTCTTTCGACATATTTCGCCGCAGGGGCATCAAGTTCCGCAATACTTTCCATCAATGCCAAAGCTTCATCCCAATGCCCTTCGTAAAACTTTTCTCGTCCCTTGTCAAAGCACTCCAAAGTAACGGATTTTGAGTTCGCTTCACCCTCCCACAAAGGTTCATAAACGGTAACCGGTTCGGATTTTCCCACGACAGCCACCCGAGAAAGCTCGCGAAAGACCACCCCAGGCAAAGAGCCAGCAGCTTTTTTTGTGTATTCGGACACTATCAAATAGGTTCCAAACTGTTTGTTCAAGCCTTCCAAGCGCGACGCTAAGTTTCCCGCATCGCCGAAAAAGGTATAGTTGAACCTTTGCTGTGACCCCATGTTGCCAATAACAACAGGGCCCGTGTTCAAGCCAATCCTGGCTTTAATCGGTTGCCCTCCGGACATTGCTATTAGCTCTGCCTGCAAAAATTCCAAACGGCGCTGATATTCTAACGAAGCCAGAATAGCTCGACGAGCATGATCCGCTAAATCTAAGGGGGCGTTCCAGAACGCTATGACGGCGTCACCCTCGTACTTGTCGATAGTTCCCCCCATTTCATAGATCACGGAGGTTACCGCTGACAAGTAACGGTTGAGCAACGCCGTTAATTCTTCGGGTGTCAGCTTTTCTGAAATGCTGGTAAAGCCTTGCACATCCGAGAAAAGAATAGAAAGCGTACGTTTTTCTCCACCCAAGTGCAACAACTCCGGGTTTTGAATCAACCGATCAATGACCACAGGACTTAAGTACTGCGCAAAGGCATCCTTAATGAAGCGTTTCTGACGCCCTTCTCCGGCATAGTTGAAAGCTGTTCCTGCTAGCAACACAAAAAGCACCTCTCCAAAGGGTACAACTAACGCTAGCCACACCCCGGCGACGTAGAGGGCAAAGGCAGCCACCACGGGCAAAAATAACAGAACGGCGTAGGTCAACAGTGTCTGGAAGGCATTGCGACAAAGACGAATAACCACACCGGCTATCAACCCCAAGAGCAGCAGGTACGTCACGGTCACCACGAACGAAGCAGGAGCTTTAAAATCACCTGTCAGGAGGTTGTCTAACGCTGTACCATGTATGTATACCCCGGGAGTTTTATTCTCGAGGGGAGAAGGCTTCAAATCGTAAAGCCCCAAAGCGGTAAACCCCAAAAAAACATACGAATTTTTAAAAACAGCGGGGTCGACTTCGGGTTTTTGACCAGCTTCAATCTGCAGTTCCGAACGGATCAGTTTCCATAGGGGATAGCGCTCTGCGGCTCGTTGCAGCCAAGTTCCCCGGTACGTGAGCAAGGCTCTCCCCTGACTGTCGAGCGGGATTCGCTCCGTAGCCCCGCCGGGGTTCCTTACCGTTAAAGTTCCCGGCTGAAAACGTAAAGTAGTCCCGGGATGCGCTACCAAATAGGCTGCCATTGCCAAAGAGGGCACAGAATGGCCGTCAAAACTCCAGAATAAGCCAACCCGACGGTAGATACTGTCGTCGTCCGGCAGACCTTTGGTATCGCCGAGTGCGGACACCACAGCTCCCAGGCTAGGGATGGGAAAGGAGGCAAGACTTTCGTGCAAATCTGCCGGCAAAGGAGGTCCCTTCAGATTCCATGGAGGCGGAGGCAAGGCCTTCGGCCAGGTATGGGCTT
>JAJXVP010000340.1 GCA_021782055.1 bacterium
CGAACTTTGTAGAGGATGCCCGTGCCGCAGGGGTTTCTGACCAGGCCATCCGACAAGAGCTGTTTCAGGAACGCCGTTTTGTCGCTGACCCACAAGTGTATGCCAACTACGGCAAAGCCTGCGGCCTATGGAACGCTCAACCTCCGGCAGGTTTAGAGGCGCAAGTAAAGCTGTGGACCACGGCCTTGGGCAGTGACAGCTTTGACCATGGCCGTCTGGTCTTTTGGGTTTTGGAGAACCAAGCCAAAGAGTTGCGCAATTCTGAAGTCGCTTCCCCAGAACCGTATTTGGCGCAAACGCTGAGCTCTTGGCAAACCTCGCTGACCATACCCGAGCAAAAAGAAGTTTTGCCCGGTTCTTTGCTTCACAGCGCGGGGTTTACCTTCGAGCCCGTTCCTTCGGGAACGTACCGCTGGGGTTATGAGCGCCCTCAGCAGAGTTTACCAGCTGACCCTCCCTACGGGTTACCAGAACTCAGAACGGTGGCTGGCTTTTGGTTGGCAAGCCATGAAGTTACCCAGGCTCAGTTTGCCCGCTTCACGGCCGCCAACCCGGAATGGGCCCCCTCCCATCGAGCTGAGCTCGTCGCCGCTCATAAAGTTGACGAACAATACCTGGCCAACTGGAAAGGCGACGCACCGTCGCAACCCTCGGCGCCCGTCTCGGAAGTTTCGTGGTTTGCCGCTCAGGCTTATACAGCCTGGCTGAACTCTTCGCGCCTCCTTCCCTCCGGAAAACAAGCAGTTCTTCCGTCCGAAGTACAATGGGAATGGGCGGCACGCGGTGGCCAACCAGATGCCAACCCGATTTACAAACCTAATACAGCCAATTCTCTGGGGCTGTTTAATATGCAAGACAGCGTTTGGGAGTGGACGGCTTCGTCTTGGGCGCCGGCAGATCAGCTGGTGGACAATGCGAATCCACCCGACGACTTAGCCTGGTTCAGGACCGTGAAAGGGGGGTGTAACCTCAACGCGGGGAAAATACAGGTATGGGAACGAGGCGTTTTAGCGCCTGATACCTGCAATGACCAAACGGGCTTTCGGGTAGCCCTTGTTCCGACTCCATGAGTGAACCTATCAAGGTCTTGGCGGACAACCGCCGGGCCCGACACGACTATTTTGTTGAAGAATCTCTGGAGTGCGGCCTGAGCCTGCTGGGAACCGAGGTCAAGTCGGTCAAAGCAGCCCACTTTAGCTTTCAGGATGCCTGGGTAGAACTCAACCAGGGCCAACTTTGGCTCAGGAACGTTACCATTAACCCGTACAAGCAAGCGGCAGACGACAATCACGACCCCGAGCGAAAAAAACGTCTTTTGGCACATAAAGAAGAAATACGCAAACTGCAGCGCAAGGTCGACGAAAAGGGCTTTACTCTGGTGCCCCTGAAATTTTACCTCAAAAAAGGTTTGATTAAGGTGGAAGTGGGCATCGTTAAGGGTAAAAAAGAGTTTGACAAGCGTGAGGCGATCAAAGAGCGCGATTGGAAGCGCGAACGAGACAGGGAGCTGAAACGGTGAATCCGTATGTCGTTCTCGAGATCCCTTCTGATTCTGATCTCAAAACGATCAAGGCCGCTTTTCGCAAAAAGATCAAAGCCCTTCACCCCGATACACGGGGTGAAGTTTCGGCCGATCGCCTGAATGAAGTTCATAAACTTATTGAGGCGTATGAACTTTTAACTGACCCAGAACGACAAAAGACGTTTGTTCCGCCCCCCTCCCCACCACGTGAAGAGTTCAACTACCGAGATTGGCTGTCCCAACGCGAAGATGACGAAAGCCGCGCCAAGCTGATTTTCTACGATGTTTTGCGCGAACGCAGTCCCGAAGCGGTTGAGCTTTACGCCCGCATGACTAAAGAGCGTACCTTCGCCCTGGAACGTCTTTTAGGTCGCGAAGACTTTATGGACTGCGCGTTTATGCTGGCGTTGGAATATGAACGGCAAGGTGACTTTGTTCAAGCCGTACGGCTCTTTTTGCGCATAGGCGAACTTGAAAAAGAAAGGCCGTTCTTTCGACATTTTTTTGTCGAGGTCGAGGAGCACCTTTTAAACCTCTTAACCTTAAGAATTACCTGGCAGTTGAGTCCTGCTGATTTGGCGGCCACCATTCACGAAGCTCTCGCCTTGCCTCTGCACTCTAGAACACAGGCAACGCTGTATGGATTTTTGGCCGAGCTTTATCACAATCACGGTGAGGGTTTGGCAGCCAGACAAGCTTGGCAAAAAGCCAAAACCCTTAATCCCAAAGACAAGTTTGTCAAAAAGTGGGCCCGTGTTCTGGGCGTTTCAATGCTTTTTGGTGTTTCCTTGATTTTTTAACGAAAGCCTGGTATACTGATAATGTTTTTGGGGGTGCACCGGTTTCGACGGACGGATGCCGGGCGCCGGACTGCAGGTGGAGCGTTCATCTCCTAAATCTGAGCAAATGTATAACTGCCAAGAACAATACCGTCAAGGCTGACTTCAGCCGCGACATGGCACTGGCCGCTTAATTGTAGCCAAGGGGATCTAAGGTACGCCGTACTGAGGACCTGGGTCCCCTCACCAACCGGTACTTGCTTGTGATTCTGTTCAGAGTTTCACAGGGACTTTATCTGAACTTCTTCAGCGACGGTAGGCCGGACCGCCCCAGCGCTGATCAGCACCAAGTGCCCGGATAAACCTGTAGAGGTTCGTCGTTCGCCCGTTCGGACGCGGGTTCAATTCCCGTCACCTCCATTGAGTCCTTGCGATGCAAGGACTTTTTTTTGCCCTTTGCTCTTTACCCCGCGCGATGCGGCTTATAACCAAGGTCTTTCATCATCAGGTATTCTGTGTCCCCTTCGCCAAACATGTCAGTGAACGTTGCCTCTCGGCTATACCCAAGGTTTTCGTACAGCGTTAAGGCGCGGGGGTTGTGCGGCGTCACAAGAAGAAAAACTTTTGGGCGGTCCGGGTAACCTTTGGCTTCTAAACTTTCCTTTTCAAAATGCTTAATCAAAAGCGTTCCGAGACCTTGGCCACGAAGACTAGTCTTGACCGCCAACAGGTGCAAATAGGGAAACACCGAAAAGCATCCCTTAGGGTCCGCAACATAAAAAGCTACTGGAACCTTTTTTGCGTCGTCGATGCGGACAGCTATTGTTAATTGGTTTTGCGAGGCCGCCGATTTTAATAAACTGTGGGCTTGCTCGTACGTAAAATACGTACCCAAGTAAGAATCTAAAAGAATGTCCGTACAAGATTCAATATCTTGGCTTCTTTTGGACTTTAAAAACGAATATTCTAAA
>JAJXVP010000341.1 GCA_021782055.1 bacterium
TATTGCCCAACGACAATACGGTCGACGACGTTGTACAGGGCGTTCACCAGCATCATCGTAATCGAGGGTATCGAAAACTTCAAAAGGAGTTTGCCAATGGGGGCTTCTCCCATTTGGGTAAGGTGCTTCATAATTCTCCTCGCGCACTCCACCTAAGGGGCGCAGGTCAAAGGGCGGTTCTCGTGACTATAGAAGGTAAGCAACTTTTGTTCCAAGGGGGACAAGCTCAAATTTATGCCTGGGAACCAGGATTGGTTCTTGGAACGCCACAAGGAAAAGTCTGTCAACATTCTCAAGCTTTCAGACACCGATTTTTAAAGGAGTAGTGATGAACCTTTTGATGATAACCGGAACGTCTCAGGGAATCGGGCTTGCCGTAGCCCGACAAGCGCTTCAAGTGGGGTATACCGTTTTGGGCGTTTCACGGCGTGAGTCTCTTTTGGGAAACGAATCCCATTATCACCATCTCATTTTGGATTTAGACAACCCAGAAGCAAGAAAAGCCTTGATGCCTGCGGCTCTCAAGCTTTTGGAAGGGCAACAAGTCGAAAGGATATATCTTCTTAATAACGCAGGAATGTTAGATCCCCTTAAAGCTGTTGAAAAGTGTTCTTCACAAGAGATTCAAAAGATTCTGAATATTAATCTTGCCGCACCTATCGATTTATGTGCGCAATTTATAGCGGCTTTTGAGGCGTTTAAGGTACCTAAAAAGATTCTGAACGTATCTTCTGGTTCGGCTCTACACCCGATGCCAGATATGAGCCTTTACTGTACTTCTAAAGCGGGATTGACCATGTTTTCGAAATGCCTGGCTCTGGAACAAGCCTCGCTGCCTTGGGGCGTCTCGGTAGCTTCTCTGGACCCTGGTATGGTCGAAACAGGAATGCAAGTGACCGCTCGTTCGCTGTCACCGGCAAGTTTTCGTCCCGCCGAGAAGTTTCGCGCGGCAAAAGAAAGCGGTAGAGTCAAAGGGGCAGGTGAAACCGCCGCCAAGATTGTCAAAATTTTAGAAGTAGTAGAGTTCAAAGGGGAAATGCTCACTGTTGAAACGGTCTAGCTTTTTTTGGCTGACGGTAGCCCTGGTGCACCTTCTTTGTGTGGTATTATTTTTTTCTCAAGGTTATCGGCCCGAGCAAGTTGGGTTGCTCCTTTTGGCCTATTCCTTTGGATTGAGACATGCGTTTGATCTTGACCACATAGCCGCCATCGACAATTCTGTTCGTCGTCTCCTGCAAGTTGGTAAACCATCGCAGGGTACAGGGTTTTACTTTTCGTTAGGTCATTCCACCATTGTTTTTACGCTTTCAGTGGGGTTGGCTTTTGCCTCGGTTTGGGTTCGCCAGCAGATGCCCGTTTGGCAAAGCGCAGGCTCCATCCTCGGGACTTCAATTTCTTCGCTGTTTCTTATTATTCTGGGTTTTTTCAACCTCATCTTGTTGTTCGAGCTCTTGGGGTGGTTTAAAGCTCCACGGTCCGTTCAACCTCAGGGTATTCTGGGGCGTTTGCTCTTTCCCGTCCTGCGGCATGTAGGGAGTGCAAGCCAATTATTTGTTGTTGGGTTACTGTTTGGTTTTGGTTTTGATACAGCCTCTGAAGTGGCGTTGCTCACCTTGTCGGCAAATGTATCGGTTACACTCCCGTGGACGGTGGTTCTAAGCTTTCCTTTGGCTTTTGCCAGCGGGATGAGCCTCATGGACACGGCTGATGGTATCGCGATGACGAAAGCCTACGATTGGTCAATGAGAAAACCTTCGTTCCGCAAGATTTATAACCTTGTCATCACAGGAGCATCGGTTCTTATGGCGTTGGCAATTGGTCTTGGCGAAGCTAGGGGTTTGTTCGCTGTGCTTTGGGGCAAGCAGGTTGCCTGGCTGGGATTCGGTGCGCTAATCCTGGCCGGAGTCGGTGTCCTGATGGGGTTAAAAATACACAGGGAGAGAAAGGCTTGTTAGGGCTTGGACTGGTTTTTCACCCAAAAGCCTACACCAGTGCGGTAGTCGAGCGCGAGAATCCCCTGCTTCAAGAACCCATAACCGACCACGGCTTGATAGGGATCGCTGGTGCCGATTTGGTGGCCCTGCGCGTCAACGCTGTGGGGGGGAACTCTGTCTAAATTGACGACGGGGGAGCTAAGTTTCTCGCCAAAAACTTCGGCTGAGGTGATCAGAACACGTCGAGAGGTGAAGGTTTCGAACGCATTTTCACTGGGAACAACGGCAAGGGTTTTACGAATTGCCTTGGGAGGGAGTTTGCGAGCAGCCAAACCTTGCAAGGTCAGAACGTCGACAGAGCCAGTATCAATGAGCGCGGTATAGGGTTGGTCGGCAATCAGAATACGGCACAGCGGGCGGTTCCCCACAAGGGTAAAAAAGAATTGATGGGCATTCCGTGTGTCATATCGAGCCAGCGGCAAGGAGGACAATAAAATTGTGTGCTTGGCAAAGTTAAAAACAACAAGGCAATGCCGAAAAGCCTCACCGCCGATAAGACCCGAAAAGCCACCGTCGTGAAAAACAGGGCTTTTCAAAGCTAGGCCCTGGATGGCAAGAGAGTTTGAACCCTGGTTGAAGGTTCCTTGGGTAGCCGTTTTTGCCACTAAAGCATTCGAGAGAACACAAAACGACGAGCCTGTGTCCCACAACATCCGAGCACGATGACCATGCCATTGGCCCTGACTAAACGGTAGGCCACCCGCTGAGTCGAGTTGAAACTCTTGGCTAGGCCCGCTCATGCTAAACTCGAAACCTGCGCAAGAAGGTAGCCAGAGTATAAAAAAAAGGTTGAGAAGGCCGCGAACCAACCGAAGCAAATTTACACCTCTGATTTTTTGCGAAAGGTCTTATAGCTTAGACCGTACTTTTGCATCCGTAAGCTGGCAACCCGTTTCGTTAGGCCCAAAAGCTTGGCGGCTTCGGTGACATTCCCCTGGGTTTTGCGCAAGGCTTCTAACAGCGACTGATATTCTACCGCTTCCACTTTCGCTTCTAACTTTCCACCGATTTCAAGACCGTCTTCGCTGGGCGCATTGAGTGAAGGGGGTAGGTGGTTCGTCTGAATATACTCTGAATCGGTAAGGATGACAGCCCGCTGGACCACGTTTTCGAGCTCGCGCACATTGCCGGGCCAATGATAGCGTAGTAAAAGACGTTGGGCTCCCGTAGTGATGCCCCGCACGACCTTTCCTGCCTCTTGAGCAAAGCGTAAAACAAAGTAATCAGCCAGAGTTATGATGTCGGCCCCCCGATCCCGCAAGGGAGGGATGA
>JAJXVP010000342.1 GCA_021782055.1 bacterium
TCACTTTATTTGAAATACCGCGAACAGCGCGGGTTCGGCGTCAGTTTGAGCTACGCCGTCAATCAAAACAAACAGCTGAATAAGTACCTGATGCCCGCCTGGGGCAAGAAAGTCCTCGACCAGATTACCGCTCCCATGGTGGAAACCTGGTTCATGAGCCTCAAGGATGAAGGCCTAGCTCACCAAACCTGCAATCACTTACTCTCGAACCTACGGACAATCCTCAGTGAAGCTCAAAGACTGGGGCATATTCCCAATAACCCGGCAGAGGCCATCAAACCTTTAGCCAAGATCGCCAAAGCCCGTGGGATTCTTACGGTGGATGAAGTCAAGGAATTGCTCGACGGACAATCCTGGAGCCTCTATTGGCCAACTATACACTTATACTTAGCTAATTTGCTTTCAGCGGCCACAGGAATGAGAATGGGGGAGATTCAGGCCCTTCGGAAGTGTGATTTCTACCCAGAGAACAAGCCAGACAGAATCATCGTCTCACATTCCTGGGACCGAAGCTTTGGACTCAAAGGCACCAAGACCGGGAAATCGCGAGTAATCCCGTTGTCACCTTTGCTCAGGAGAAAACTCTTTTTGGTCATGGTGAAGCTAGGACCAGAGGATTTCTTGTTTCCTAATCCCAGCCTCGACAAACCGATCTATGAGCGAAACCTGACAGATAGCTTGTACACGGCTTTAGAGAAGCTAGGAATAAGTGAAGCTGAGAGAAAAGAACGGAATATCACGTTTCATAGCTGGCGACACTTTTTCAACACATTTCTACGGAAGCAGGGGATACAAGACTCAAAGGTGCAGATGGTGACGGGGCACTCCTCGGTGGAGATGACGGACCATTACACCCACTTTGACGTGACGGACCTCAAGGAAGTAGAAGAGGCCCAAGTAGTACTTCTGACCCAGGGTGAAAAGAGCGAAGAAGACCAACAGGTCATCGAGGACCTTGGGACGAAGATAGGGGAAGTGAAGGGAAAATGGCATCAAGCTACCAATTAGTTGATGGTGCGTAAAGGATATTGTAAAAAAAAGAAGGGCCCCCGGAAGGGGGTCTTTTTCACTAAAAATAATATTAACTTGAAGTTTGTGAATTTCAAAGCCCAAGATGCACTTAGATCTGATTTGGTTTTGCTTCAAACGAGTGAACTGATCATAGGTCCGCACGATGGGTGGTGGGGGTTAATAGCCTCTATCTACCCGATTTAGCTGAATAGTGCACTTAAAAACATTCCTAATTGCCAGGGAGCTCAACACCACTAGAAGGTTTCAACTCCATTCAGACTGCCATATCGGCATGAAATTCTCTGTACTTCGCCATTGCCTCTGAACTGCTCTTGATTACATCAATTTCTATGAAGCTGGTTCTCACATATGCAAGCAGTTCCCTGTATATTCCATACATTTCCTTCGCCAGTTCTGAAATCTTGTCATAGTCGGCTTTCTGCTCTTTGGTAAAGATGTCCATCGGGGCGTTGAAGATGTGTCTTTCAATACGTCCCTCATACCGGTAATCGCGATCAAAAGAAAGAACATGGTTCCATCGATCATCAAGATCTTCAACGAGCTGCTTTAGCTTACTATCATGAATGAAGAAGTAGCTACTACGAACGAACCCGTGAAACCCTTCGTAAAAATAGAAAATGATGTTGTCTATTCTGTCGGGTAAGTTTTCAATGAACACATCCATTAGTGCAAGATTGATATTTTTGAACAATTGTCGAAGAATAGAAAGATCGTTGTTTCTTTTCTGTTGCTCAGGCGTTAGATTCCGACCATCAATTGGCTTAGGAGGGTTCTTTTCCATGATTAGGCGAATGGCATCGCAGAGCGCGCTTCTGAGTGCTCCAATTCCATTGCTGTCACCTAGACTATCTATCGAAAAGTCCAGCACGCGATGGCGATCTATGTCGAACGGAAGGTCTGTAGGAAAGTTGCCATGCTTCTTGTTGAAGACAAGAACAATTCGATCCCAACCAATACTCGCAATAGCATACCCAAGCTCAATAAGAACATTGGGGTTGGCCACAGGACGACATCCTTCTGGTGGAGCATAGATTGTCGTAATATCTGCAACGAAAATGTCGCAAAGTGAAATCTTCTCGGCAATCGCATTCGGGATGTTAGGGCTTCCTGGAAGATTGCTCGTAGCCTCTTCGACCTGAAAATTAGCTTCGGCGATCTCTTTTTCCAATTTCGTCGCTGCTTCATTTAGGGCAATCCGAATAGGCTTTCGACCCCTGGAGTCCTCAATATCTGACTGCCATGAGTAGAAAACTCTGGTCATTTCGTACTCCTTTCTTCCGCGCCCGCAGTGTCCAGCTAACAATAGTGTTCTATCCGGCACCCATAAAGACAACTGCACTGTCAAGGACACCACGAACAACCTTTTTTGCCGGATTAGAACGTGTTGCACTTAACCGCGTTAAAATAAGTCTATGGGTGTTGTTTCCTAATTCGTATTTCTGTCAGTAATGGTAACACCTGCAAAGAGCGGGTGCAAGGCTCAATTTGTGATCCTGGAAAAAGTTCAATGATTGTTCGATGGGTTGAAATTGGCAATCGGTTATTCAAAGGAAGTGGATATTTCAAAATGACGAGGGCCTCCGATGGAGGCCTTTTTTTAGTTAACAAATTGAAATTGAGATTGACGCTTCCCACGTTTAGGCGAACACTTAAAACGGGGAGGGGCCAAAATGAAATCAACCTTCAATGTCGGTGACAACGTTCGGCTCAAGGGTCAGACAAAGATCATGAGTGTAGAAAGCTTGGTGGATCTTGATGCCAAGGACCTCTCCGGGTTCAAAAAAGTCATGGCCAATAACCAGCGAGCTTTAGGAATGCAAACGGGGGACGTCATTTGTACATGGTTTGATTTCGATAAGGTGGAGTGGGTGAAACAGGTCTATCATCCCGATGAACTTGAGCTTGCCCCTAATGCCTGACTTTTGAAACACTCTTCAATTCCCCTCCCAAAACCCCTGCAAAAGCTACCCCTTGAATCGATTCTGAGACACTTTCCCCACTGATTCGATGAATCCTCAATGAAACCCATCAAAGTGACCTATAACGCCGTTTACCCCAGTTTCCATTTTTAGAAAAAAATCCTTGTAAACATCCTCATGGGATAGAAACAAAACAAACAAAACAAAGAGCTGTCCCTGGAGGTATTTTATGGAACCGTTACTAAACGTGACAGAGTTTCACAACTTAGCGAGGATCGCTGTCTCGACAATCTACCACTTGGTAGCCGAGCAAA
>JAJXVP010000048.1 GCA_021782055.1 bacterium
AAACCGGTCGCCACCATAAAGGCACCAAATTGAACGGAACTCATGCCAACTTCATGTTCTCCGAACAACGAGGTAAACGGCGAAACAAAGGAAGTGCTCAAACCCAACAGGACATTGCAGAGAAGCAAACCCCAGAGTCGGGGATGTGAAAAAAGAGTTCTAGCTGTTCGGCCTAACACGGTCATTGGCGTTTCTTGGTTCCTTGTACAACGTCAACGAGATTTAAAACAAGGGCGTGAAAGGTTTTTACTTGTGTTTGAAGGTCTACCGCGGTGTGGGCGGCTTTTTCTGCCCCCGAGGCATTTAACTGCACGACTTGGTCAAACTGGACAATAGCTTTGTTGACCTGATGAATTCCCTCATCCTGCTGTTGACTAGCGGCTTCGACCTCGGCCGAGCGTTGGCTCACGTTTTGGATAGAAAGTGATAGGTCTTCAAAAATCTTTGACAGCTTTTGTGCCAGGGAATTGCCTTGCCGGATCTTGGCAAGGGATTCATCGACAATCTGTGCCGTTTCTTTTGAGGCGGTTGCCGACCTCAGAGCTAAACTCTTGACTTCCTCGGCGACGACGGCAAAGCCTAAACCGATCTCTCCTGCCCTTGCCGCTTCGACAGACGCATTGAGTGCCAGGATGTTGGTTTGAAACGCCAAGTCATCGATCACCTTCATGACTTTTTGTACTTTTTCACTCGAGGCGGCGATCTCGCGCATCGCAAGTAACATTTCTTGCATTTGTTGATAGCCTCGCTTAGAGGCCGAGGCAGCTTCACCGGCTAAGCGATTAGATTCTTTGGCATTAACAGCGTTCTGCTTCACCATCGACGAAAGCTCCTCCATTGAGGAACTCGTTTCTTGAATTGAGCTAGCTTGTTCGACAGCTCCACTAGCAAATTGTTGGCTGAGGCTCGACAGCTCCTGACTAGCCAGTCCCAGTTGTCCCGCCCCAGCTTTGATACTTTGCGAGATATGAATCAAGGGACGGCTCAAGGCGGTTGCACCGCGCAAAATCAGAATGACGATTACGAGAAGAGCTATGCCAACTAAAAAAGCCAACAGAATCAAGGCTTCCACAGCCTGCTGTTCTGCCACCGCTGTAGAGCTCAGTGACCGCGCAAACTCGTCGTTTATGACAGCACCAAGACGATCCACGGCACGAGTAATAACAGCAAAGAAGACTTTAGGGTTGAGCCCAAAGTTACCAATCGAGGCACGATCTAGAACGGTCTGCACGGCCTGCTTCGTTTCTTTCCATTCAGAACCAGCCAAAAAGTCTTTGATTTTTTGCAAAGTTATAGCGTTAGTAACGAGAGCCGGGGCTTCGAGGCTCACGCGAGTAGCCGCACTCAAATCCACAATGGTTTGCAATTCTTGGGAGGTTAACGGCTTATTCATGGCCAACACGGCCGAAACCTCCGCACGGAGTTTACCGAGGCTTTCTTTTGCTGTTTCGAGAAGTGAGATTCTGGTAATCCCGTCGGAGCCATTCCCTTGGTCAGCCACAACCTCTAGCCACAAAAACTCGACGATAAGGTTGCTGTACCCCGCGATAATTTTGTTTTTTTGTGCCTTATGAAGCACCTCGTCACGGAGCCCGGCCAAAGCGTTTAAAGCTTGATCAATGCGTTGGTGAACATTTTTTGCCACGTCCGAATTCTTAAAGGTAGAACGAAAAGTAGAGAGTTTTGCATCAGATTCTGCTTTTTGCGTCGAAAGCTCCGCTTGCGAGAGCCCCCCGCTAACGTACAAGCTTGATTTTCCGCGTTCACGTTGAAGTTCTGTAACCACTTCAGAAGCTGACTGCGCTAACAGAGTATGGCGAGTCGAAACAATTTCGGAGCGAAGGGCGGTCCACGAATCGTAGACGAGGATACCGCTCAGAAAAAGAATCACGAGAAACGATACTGCATTAAGGCCGAGCACACGGCCGCGAACGCCTTGAACGGATCTTTGCTGCTTCATCGCTTGCCCCTTGAATGACAATTTAGTCTAAACGGTAACTTGTGCAAAAACAAGCTTTACAATAACAAATTGAAGTGTTAGCATCCTTTATACTTTTTTTTAATCAAGGATCTCTTATGAAAATTATTAAGTTACTAGCCACCTTGTTTATTGTCTTTTCACTGTCAAGTTGTGTGACACGGTTGACAGACTTTACGATTATCTCTACAAAAAATATTGACCTTTCCCAAATGGCCAAGTTTAAGCGTGGTGAAGCCCGTGTTTCAGGGGAAGATTCAAAATATATTGTCATAATCATTCCGACGGGAACACCGAGTATGAAACAAGCTATTGACAACGCCATACAGTCGGTTCCTGGTTGTGTTGGCCTCCTCGATGGTGTGGTTTATTACAAGTGGTTCTATATCCCCTATGTGGTAGGAAAGTTTTCATACGTTGTGGAAGGTACACCGTTAATTGATCCTTCGCTGAAGAGTTCTAGCTCGAACATTAACTATTTACGTCTCGACAAAGACGGGAAGGTTCTCGAAAAGAAATACATTACGAATGCCGAGTTCAAGAAAATCACCAATTCTTATGAAGCCTCGAAACCTTTACAACTAATTACTCAATAAAGAAACTTTTTCCGAATCCCCTTCGCGAAACTGTGGAGGGGGCGGAAAATTAGTCCGGAACGCGGTGAGTAAGCCGGTACAAATCCCCTAACGTCGACCGTATGGTCGTCGATAGAAGGGTTCCTTCCCCCTCCGCCCACTGTTCAAAGGCTCTACGAAAAACCAGAACCCCCAGCTCCACAGCAAACCGAACTGTCCTTGGCTCCATTCCTTCGGCAACAAAAACCTCGGCAACCTTGGTACTGATCTTGGCCATCTTTTGGCCTTCCCGTTCCTGTAACTCGGGATTGGACTGGATAATAGTCTGTCGCTTTTTAACAGCCTCGGCGCGGGAATCAAAATATTCCAAGGCAAGGGACTCGAACGAGCTAACAACACGCTCTAAGGGCTCCTCGGTCGTTCTTTCGCCCAGACCACCGATAACGGCCTCTTCAAAAACCTCGGTTCCCCAAAAAAGAACCTCCCGCTTATCGGCGAAGTAGCGAAAGAAGGTGCGTTGGGTTAACTGCGCCCGTTGCGCGATTTCTTCGACAGTGGTTCCTTCGTAACCTTTTTCAGAAAAAAGCTCCATAGCGGCTTGCTGAAGACGCAAGGGAGCATCTGGTTGCCAACGACTCATTGTTCCACTATAGCACAAACTGACATCAGATAGTATCTTTCTGATATCAGTTTGTGACATGGAGGATGTTATGAAAGTATTTGTCACTGGGGCCTCTGGCCATGTTGGTTCAGCGGTGGTGCCCGAATTATTGAACGCAGGTCACACAGTGGTGGGGTTGGCGCGGTCTGAAAGAGCCGCCGAGGCCCTTCAGACTGCCGGTGCGGCTGTTTGGAAGGGCGACCTCTCCGATCTCGACAGTCTAAGTGCCGCTGCGGCTGAAGCCGATGGCGTGATTCACCTGGCCTACCGTCACGATTTAGCCTTTTCTGGCCAACCCAACGGATTTCTAGAGGCTGCGCTGGTTGACTTAGCCGCTGTCAAAGCGATGGGTCAGGCTCTAGTCGGTACGAACAAGCCTTTTGTTATAACCTCGGGGACCGCAATCCTTTCGCTCCACGGTGAAGTTCGAAAGGTTACCGAAGACGACCACTTACCGCGTGGTCCCCGCGTGGATTGTGAAAACTGGGCTATTGGGTTGGCAGAGCAAGGTGTCCGCTCAGGAGTGGTTCGCCTGGCGCCATCGGTCCATAGCACGCTCGATCAGCATGGTTTTTTGGCAATGCTCGTCGCCATAGCAAAAAAGAACGGCTTTGCCGCCTATGTAGGTGACGGGCAGAATGTTTGGAATGCTGTTAATACTCTTGACGCAGCAAGCCTGTATAGGCAAGTACTCGAGAAAGCACCTGCAGGGAAGCGATGGCATGCGGTAGCCGAAGAGGCAGTCCCCTTTCGTTCGATTGCCGAGGCCATTGGTACCCAGCTAGGTACCCCCGTTCGAAGTCTGAATCAGGAAGAAGCCACCCTCTATTTTGGTGGGTTTCTCAACTTCAGCTTGATGAATTGTCCCGCCTCGAGCGCACAAACCAGGACCGTTTTGGCTTGGGCCCCCACACACAACACCATTCTCGAAGACCTCAAGCTCCCGCACTACTTTCGCTAATAAGGAAAGTTGGGTCGCAGGGGGCACTCGGGAAGGTTTCAGCCTGTTAAAATTTTAACAGGTCAAGCCCGCTAACGTCCTAACGCGGCCCATCTTTCAGCATTTTTGTCTCTTTTTCATGTTTTTTTGCCGATTTCTTTTTCAGCCATAAAACTTTTCGCTCCAGGACTGGCAACAAGCAAGATTGAGACTTTAGCTCGCCAAGATATAAGCACAATCTCTCCTGTTTCTCGTCACAAACGCAACGTGTTTAAGTCTTGTTCTGGTGAGAAACGTGACTACATTTGGCGAAATTTACGATCTGATCCTCGAAATGGTCAGATTTTCGTTTCTACAGCTCGTTCAATCCTGGTCTCAACCTGTTAAATCTTTAACAGGTTACCTAAAGAATCAATAAAATTTCTACTTTCTCTTGTATTGGCATGTTGCTTAAATTATTATTACTTCACTTAGATTTATAGGAGAATTCATGACTCTGAAGGGCTTCCACTCTCTCCGTGAGATTTATCGCGGGGCGGGTTCGACCATTTTTCGTGCGGTACGCGAAAGCGACCAGGCCACCGTCATTTTAAAATGCGGTACCAGCGAGCTCCCAACAACCTCGGGAAGCTCACGGCTACGCCATGAATACGAAATAGGTCTTCGCCTTAAGGATATCCCCGGGGTCATCAGATACCTTGATCTTCTTGATTCTGACGTTGGGTTTGTTATCGTTCTAGAAGATATCGACGGGATGCCCCTACGGGAATTCTTTCAAACCTTTCAACCCCGTATCACTACCGTCGTCGAAATCGCCCTTAAAGTTGCGCGAGTCCTCGCCGCTGTTCACGATCAAGGCATCATTCACAAAGACCTGAATCCGTCAAACATCGTTGTCGACAGCACCGGCGATAACCTTAGGCTCATCGATTTTGAACTGGCTATTAACTTACCGCGCGAGACTCAACAACTTCAGCCGCCAGAACTGATCGAAGGAACCCTGGCCTATATTTCTCCGGAACAGACGGGCCGGATGAATTGTCCTGTGGATCTGAGAACCGATTTGTATTCTTTGGGTGTTCTGTTTTATGAGGGGTTAGCTGGTCAGCTCCCCTTTCCCACCGAGGACAAAAATGAACTGGTCCATCGACATATCGCACTTGTTCCTGAACCACCCTTGGTTGCCTCGTCAGAATTTGAACGAGGTGTCTCGGCGGTTGTCCTCAAGCTTTTAGCCAAGGCCCCCGAAGAACGTTATCGCAGTGCCTATGGACTTATTGCCGACCTTGGTTTTCTTCTAGCCCATAGAGAAGATGAGCCAGCCCTAGCCCACTTTACTCCGGGACGACAGGATCAATCGCATAAACTCCTTATCCCGTCGAAACTTTATGGCCGTGAAACTGAGATCCAAATACTCTTTGACACCTACGCGCAAGTAGCCTCGGGGCAAACAGCACTTGTGTTGGTCAACGGAGGGGCGGGGGTTGGTAAATCGTCCCTCATTCACGAGATTCATAAGCCACTTTCGGCCGGAAGGGGCTTTTTTTTGTCAGGCAAGTTCGATCAGTTTGGGCGTAGCTCTCCCTATTCCGCCTTTTTAGCCGCTTTTGCCTCCTTGTTCCGCCGACTTATTTCGGAGCCAGAGGACCGCGTCCAAACCTGGAAATCCTTGGTTCTCGAAATGGCCAACGGTGCCGTGTCGGCTCTTTTTGAGGTACTTCCTGAACTCACTTGGCTCGTGGGGGAACAACCCCCAGCTCCCGTCCTTGAGCCGCAAGAAGCGCACAACCGTTTTTTGCACCTGATGGAGGGCCTGGTCAGGGTCTTTGCGTCCCCAGCACATCCTTTAGTTCTTTTTATCGATGACTTGCAATGGGCGGACTCTGCTTCGCTGGGCCTGTTAGAACGTATTCTGAGCGAGCAGGCACTTCAAGGCCTTCTAATTTTCGGTGCCTATCGTGACCAAGAGGTCGATGAAGCTCATCCCTTAATGCTGTTATTGCGAAGACTCAACCGCGAGGACCTTTTGCTGCAACGAGTTTCACTCTCCGCCCTAACAGCACCACCGTTAAACCAGTTAGTTGCCGACACTCTTTCGCTGAGACTTGAAGACGTTCACCCTCTAACCAGCCTTCTGTTCGAAAAGACCCAGGGCAACCCTTTCTTTTTTACGCAAATGTTGCGTCACCTTTATGAAAACGAGCTTTTGCACTACTCGCCCGAAGAACAAAAGTGGACTTGGGATATTTCTGCGATCAAACGGCTTCATGTTTCCGAAAATGTTGTAGACTACCTTGTTGCCAGACTGAAAAAACTCCCCTCAGAAACGGCGAAAATTTTAGCAGTCGCCTCCTGCATCGGACCTAAGTTTAGCCTTAACGCTGTTTCGGCAGGGCGAGAGTCAAGTGCTGACGAGTTATTCAGTTGGCTACCGCAAGCCTTGCAGGAGGAACTAATTTCCCCCTGGGGTGATGACTACCAGTTCATGCACGATCGAATTCAACAAGCCGCTGGCCTCTTGTTGTCAGATTCAGAGAAGGCAATTGTTCACTGGCGTTTAGGAAGCTACTGGCTTCAAGAGGCACAAACGCCTCAGCTATTGAACGAAAACCTTTTTACCATTGTTGATCACCTCAATGCAGGAATTGCCTTCCTGACGAACTCAGAGAAAGACAAGGCGCAATACGTTGCTTTGGCAGGCTATAACCTTCACGCCGGACAAAAAGCGAAAAGTTCGGCAGCCTTCCAAGAGGCTAAAGCATACCTAAAACTAGGTATAGCGATTCTGGAACCGTTTGAGCCTTGGCAAAATTATTACCAAAACCGCTTTCACCTTCAACTTGATCTTGCAGAATGTTTATCGTTTCTTGGTGATAACTCTGGTGCGTTAGAGCTTTACCAAGAAGCTCTAACCAAAGCAATGACACGGCAAGACCGCGCACTAGTGCACGAAAGTCTCATTCACTTTCATACAAACCTTGGGCAGTTTCAAGAAGCTTACAAAGTGTCTCGGGCAGCGCTAAAACCCTTTGCCGTTAGTTTACCCCTGGGTTTCGTGCCACCTGTTTTTATCAAGGATCTTATCACTTGCAAATTGCTATGGGGAAAACGCCGCGCCGAGGACCTACTCCAATTACCGGAATGCACCGACGTGGAGCGCGCCACCGCCATGCGCCTTCTGGCCGCCGTGCTCAAGGCTTGTTACCAAATACGACCGGAACTCTGTGTGGCTAACGCCTTTAAACTTATCAACATGGCGCTGAGGTTTGGACTGATCCGTGATATGCCCGTAGCGTTTATGGCCGCAGGAGGAATCTTTCTAGGAAGCATCATCGGCAAGCACCAAGTTGGATGGGATTTTGGCCAGCTCGCCTTAGCCGTGATCGAAAAATATCAAAATGAAAAACAAAAAGCCGAGGTCAACTTTATCTATGGTTACTTTGTGCATTTCTGGAAGAAATCCGCCGCTGATGCCGAGCAATACTTTCACACGGCTTATGAGTCGGCCCTACAAACGGGTGACCACTTTCACCTTTCGTGTGCGGCGTGCACCCTCGTCGAAAGTGCTTGGATAAGAGGTGAAAACTTTGATGACCTCACCAGTCTTGCCCAAGCTTACCAACCCCTTCTGACAAAAATCGACCGCCGCGAAGCTTCTGGTGCGATTCAGGCCGTGACACAAGCAATTGCCAACTTACAAGGAAAGACTCAATCGCCTTACAGTTGGGACAGTGAAGGGTTTGTTGAAGCCAACTACCGGGCCGAGATTGCTCAGTATGAATTGCGACACTTTTCGCACTTTTACTTCATTAACAAGATGCAGGCCTTGTATCTCTGGCAAGACTACCAGGAGGCCTGGAAGATTTGCGAGGAATCCCAAAGTTACCTCAAGTATTCTGTTGGCATGCTCCACACGACGGAACACTACTTTTACCAAGGCTTGATAGCCGCCGTTCACCCCAAGTTTTCGCTGGCCCGAAAGAAAGCTCTCGTTCACGGTGTCGTTAAACGCTTTGCGGCTTGGGCCGCCGAGAACCCCGAGAACTTTGAACACAAATGGAATTTTCTAGCCGCTGAGGAAGCTCGTCTCAAGGGACAAAAACAAAAAGCTCTGCTCCTTTACCAAAAGGCTATTCAAGCTGCACAACAGCAAAAGTCCTACCAAAATAAAGCTCTCGCTGAAGAACGTTGTGCCCTCTTTTTGCTCGACGACGGACACCAAGATTTGGCCTCTCGCCTCCTTCGGTCGGCCAAAGCTGGTTACGAGTTTTGGGGGGCCTCAGCTAAAGCTGACGCTCTTGTGGCGTCTTTTCCCGCCTTTGATTTGCAACTTTCACAGCAGGAAAGTTCCCTAAGTACTTCACGACGCAAAACGAAACGGCATTCGTTGAGTACGGACCACAACCTCGACCTAGATTTGGGCAGTATCTTAAAAGCGACGCAAGCCATCAGCCAAGAAATTCAATACGATGGACTTTTGGGCAAATTGATCAGCATCATCCTCGAGAGCGCCGGCGCTCAAAAAGGATTTATCTTAACGCCGGCTTCGAATAGTTTCAAAATCGAGGTCCAGGCCGAGCTTGGTCAACCAGCACAAATCCTGCACACGGAAGTGACCAGCAAACACGAAATTTCTGAAGCGGTCTTGCGCTATGTCAGGATGTCAAAAGAAAGTTTTATTCTTGAACCTACCACCAATATCCTGCCCTTCACCGACCAAGGCACCGCCTTAGCCTCGACAAAATCTTTACTGTGCTCACCGGTTCTGCACCAAGGTCAGGTCATCGCCCTGATCTACCTCGTGAACAACCTTTCGGATGGCGCCTTCACCCCGGCTAGCCTCGCTGTCCTTGCTATGCTTTCTGCGCAAGCGGCAATTTCTATAGAAAACGCCCGTAACTATGAGCAAATGGAAAAAAAGGTCGAGATGCGGACAAAAGACCTCAAGGCCGCCCAAGAAACGAGTAATCGCCTTCTGTTAAACATTCTTCCAGTCAGCATAGCGGACGAGTTAAAACAGTTTGGTAGAGTCGTCCCCCGAATTCATAAGAATGCCACCGTTTTATTTACAGACTTTAGCAAATTTACCGCTTTAGCCAGCCGTATGAAACCCCTGGAGCTTATCAATACCTTGGGTCAATACTTCTCGGCCTTCGACGAAATTTGTTTACGGTATGGACTCGAGAAACTCAAAACGATCGGCGATGCCTATATGGCCGTTTGCGGGCTCCCCCTCGACAACCCTACGCACGCGGTGAGTTCCTGCCTTGCCGCCCTAGAAATGTCAGCGTATGTCCAAGCCCAGCAAAACGAAGACAGACCCTGGAGCATCCGAGTTGGACTCCATTCTGGTGAAGTCGTTGCCGGCGTGGTGGGTACGAATAAATTTGCCTACGATATTTGGGGCGATACGGTAAATATTGCTTCACGCATGGAATCTGCAGGATCACCGGGACGTATTAACGTTTCGGGGGTTTTGTGGGAACAAGTTTCTCGATATTTTGAAGGCGAGGCCCGTGGACTCATCGCCGTCAAGAACCGCGGCGACTTGTCCATGTTCTACCTCGACCGCCTTCGGGCCGAATACTCAGCTAATACCTCCGGACAACTTGCCAGCCCCGACTTCTTGAGCCAACTGAGGCGGTGGAAAGAATCGGGGGTTCAGCCGTGAGGCTGCCCAGTAGGGATTGCCTGGTGACCTTCTTCGGCCGAGATTACTGGTGTAGGCTGTTTCGTGAGAAAAACCTGCATCACTTCATTGGTTGCATGAGTACCAGTATTAGGAACGAGCGGTAAGGGGTTATCCGCCTCGATGCCGCCATAAATGTAACCGATTAAGATGGCTTTTCCCTGAGGAAACTGATCGAGGTTAAGAACACCGTTAGGCAAGGCCAAGCCCGACGTTCGCAAAGAGGGCAACTCGAGAAAATCCGCTGATGCCCCCAACAGTCTTTGTCCAGGTAAGGGATTGGTAGCCACATATTCCGAGGTACCGGAGGTGGTTTCTACTTGAAAGGCAACATCTTCGACAAACGGAAAACCATCATTTCGTTTTTCTTTTGAGACCCGTTGGTATGCGGCGGCATGCGCCGCTGATTGATGCAACCAATAATTACCAATGCCCCCTACCAGACAGCGGTAAACAGTTTGTGTCGCAGGTGACCAGAATCGGAGGACCGGACATTCATATTGGCTGAACTTCTGACTGAAGTTGGTATCCACGTCATACGAACCATCCGCACCAATCGTAATCGGTTGCACATAGGCCCCAATAATCCCTGGGCGAAAGACACCCCCCAAGGCAATAATTCTCGGTGTTCCATTGGGCGAAACATCTTCTACAATATTCCCATCACGGCGATGAAAAGGGTGTCCAGCCTGTTGCACTTGCTCCTGAGGATAGTAGACGCTACTTACCGCACCAATACGATCGAGTGTGCCAGCTTTCAATCGAAACATCCTATAGCTCTCGGTGTATTGTTGAAAAAAATCACTTCCCCCAAAAGCCCGGTATTGCCCATCAAAAACTTGTCCAAATACCAAAAAGAACTGCCCGTTAAGATTTAGGAGCGCACCACCTGTTACTTTGTACGCTGGGTCGTGTGTAATTTGAATAGCCGCGAGAATCTTGGCGGGATCTGGAGACACCTTTTGAATTTCTGCAATCAAAGCGGGAACGTTGAGGCTAAGTAAGGCATCTGATGTTGCCATATCACTACCGTCGGCTTTCCAACCGTACCCGCCAGCAATGTAGAGAAGATTGCTTTGCGGATCAAAATAAAATTCGGAATTTGTTACACTTAACGCCGTAGCGATTTCTGGAGGTAATAACTTTAAAGAAAACCTGTGGAGTTCCCCCGTTGCTGGATTCAACGTCAACAAAGCGTTATTGAAAGTATTCTGTGGAAAGTTCTGATTAGGGGCCCCTTCAAAGGTATGTAAACCGCCTTTGGTCGTTTGCACACCCGGTTGACGCCCCCCGACTAAAAGTGAAATGACTCCTTGACCATCGGGCGTCGGTTCTTCGGCATGAGCATACGACTGAAGGGCCTGCGCCGGAAGCGACGACACCGGTACAAAACTCACGTTGAAGGGTAACTGCGGTGAACTCGTTTGGGGTGTCGTGGATTGAGGGGCTTTGACCTGTGGTGAACACGCCAAGAAAAGAACGAGTGACAAGACTCCAAGTAGAAATCTCATTTTTTCTCCTCTTGAGTTTGAACAGGGGTTTGTTGAATTTGCTTTATATAATAAAGAACAGTCGTGAGCTTGTTCGGCGAAAAGTCGCGCGACAGCGGCATATAGCGGGGGTCGTTGATATCGCGAGTCATGTAGAATGGAATAGCCCCTGACGAAATCAAATAACCGTTAAGATCATAGGGAGGTGTATCTGCACCGTAAACTTTTGTCCATGGCGGATTATTGCCAAAAATGAAGAAGGTATTTTGGTCAGTTAAGTCTATTTTGTTTCGCATCCCTGGAAACAATTTCATATAAGGAGCCATCAAAGCTTGAACCAGCTCCCACGAAGGATTTTCATTCACCTGGTAACTTGACCAAAGGACGACCGATATTGTTTTCTCTTGTGAGACTCCTGTTTTTGGATCGGGCTTTTGATCGGCGTAAAGCCATAAGAAATACAGTTGTCCATCAAGCTCAGCGGTGCGGCTCCCTGGGTCTTTTACTGCACTGAGAGTGACCTCGGCCCAACCCCATGCATCCGTTAAACCAAGTGTTGCCACCAAAGCCCCGTCAGCCGAAGGAGTGTCTCCGGGGTTGGTCGGGGGAACCGTAGCGCCGGGCGTGTCCCCATGCACGGGTACAACCTGTACTTTAAGCGGAAAATCTTTCAGTGGGTTACCAAATCGCGTGACCCGAACCCGGGCTGTCAGCCGCGACAAGCTACTCCCAAGCTCACTAGTCATGCGCAAGGAACGATCATCGGCCGCAAACCACAAACCATCCTCAGCCTCTTGAAATAAAATTCCTTTGTTAGGAGACCTCAAAATAAGGGGATGAGCTGCTAACAATTGAATTTGGTCTGGGTTAGTGAGTTTAAAATCGACAACACCAGAGTTGCTATTGTAGGTTGCGTCGTTATATTGAAAGCTGCCTAGCTCGACATAGGTACGTCCAGGAACTTTAATACTAACGAACCAGTCGCCTAAGTTGCAGGGAGGACCACCGGGCCAACTTCGGCATACGGCATTTGCCAAATCCAACGAGACGAAGGACTGAGTGGTATTAAGTTGAAAGGGAAAGGAGTTTAATGAGGGGTCGTTCCAAGCGGCCTCTGGTCCTAAAGGCCTGCTTTGAAGCCACCTTGGTCCGGGGGCCTGTAGTGGATCCCCCACAAGCTGAGGTCCCACCATGGCGGTCAGCCGTCCCAGTCGGAACCCTTGGTTCACAGGGCGATTTAGGTCGCCATCGATGTAACCACCCGACACATTGTCATAGCCATCTAAAACGAATCGAATCGATAAAAGAACCTGATTCTCGTCATGAAGTGACGCGGCTATCAGAGCATCAAGGACCGCCGATTTTCCGTAAGGGAATTGCTTTGCATCAAACCGAACCACGGACCTGTAGAATCCACAGGCATTAAAGTCGCCACCAGGACTTCCCCAGCCATAGTCTTGATTCCAGCCGCGTTCGGGCAACACGGCGTTAAACCAGGAACTATTAAGCGAACAAGGATCAAGATTTCCGATAGCAGAACTTCCATCGGCAAAGGTCAATTTCATTTGCAACCCAAAGATGGTTGAGACCCCTTGCTGATAAACATCCAGGTCGACAATTTTGGCGGGCGAGGGCACATCCGTTGTCACGACTTCCATCCCCACAAGCCCATCCGCAGGTTGGCTAATCCCTTGGGTATCCCAACTATTGATCACTTGACAGTTGCGAAACTGAAAGTAGTGCAGACCCATCGGCTCTTGCCAGGGCGATGGATTAGTTACCGAGGGATCATAATGCTGTGGATCATTATCCACTGTAGACGGGTCAGTAAAAAACTGGCCGGCAAAACAAAACCGGGGAAAATCAAGATAGCTCATAGGACTTCCTTATCTTTCCAGAATAAGCGCGGAAAGCGCTCATGGGCGTGATGCCTGTAGACTTCTTTTTGGGTGGTATCGAGCTCTTGAGCAAAAAACATTATCAGATAGATCGGCTGACGGTTATCCTGATCCATCAAGCGATCTTTCGTTTCGTTAAGAACTAGCCCATAGCAGACACGGTCTAGGTTCTGTTGCTCACAATATCGAACAGAAGCAAGAACGATATTTTCATAAGCCTTGAAGTTCTCTGCTAGAAAACCACCCTCTGTCAGTTCTAAATGGCGAGGATGACGAATAAATATTTGTGTTCCGGTCAAACGACCATGCTGTCGAGCGTTTATAACAACAGCCTTTTGGTAGCTAGTCAAAAAGTCAAAGATTTCTTCACCATAGGAACTTATATCAATGGAAACACCAGGATGGGTGTTTTTCCGATAGGAATGCAAACAGCACGTGACAATTTCTTGTGCTTCGTGGGAGGACAGGGAACCCTCACGGATTTCAATTTCGCTCCCCGACTTCTCAAAATATCGAACATGTCGTCGAAGATGCTGATGACGCGCCAAGAAGGCTTGGGCAGTTCCTTTTCCTGAAACCGAAATGGAACCGGCTTCCAGAATCTTTTCGGCGAAGATATGTGGAATCTTCTGCAAAGCACGAGGAAACTCCTCTCGTAGATCCGGATCAATATAACCGACATAGTAGCCCTGCGGGTAAACTTCCAATAATTTTTTGATCATGACTTCTAAAACGGCTACGCGGTCAGCCTCTGACGAGAAAAAGAACGTCGTGTTGGTTCCCAGATGATTTCCTGGTCCAAAACAGTGCTTCATAAACACCGAAGTGGCAACTAAAACATTCGAGAGTCCCACCAATTGCCCAGAATCAGAATAAACCTTAAGTAATCTCGTTTTTTCAGGGACGTTGGTTAAAAGATCAAGTAAATCAAGGGAGAGTCCCCTCGCATGGAGACAAGGCGCCAAAAGCGATTTTTCCTCGGCCGAAAGAGGGACAGCAGGTGTTATGACAGCGTTCATAGGTCCCTCCGGAGAGCCTATTACTAAACTTTTTCAGTCAGGATTGTCAAGTTTTACCTCTCCATCCCCCCTTGACACCCCTTTTATTAACCTCTAAATTTCAGCAGCAAACGATTGCGCTAAGCTAAAACCTGCGCAAAGAGGTGTCATGCTTTCTCTTCCGGTTTACTTTTCTTCTGAAAGCATCCTGACCGCCGAAGCAAGGGCCACCCGTGAGCTTTTGCGTCAGGTGTGCCACAACTTCGCCAAAGTTAGTGTTCTTCTTCCGTCAGCTACTGCCACAGGGCTATTGACCGAAACCAGCCGTTGGCTGGATTTACTCTTTCCTGACCTCCCGCTGGAACGACTTGTTCTCTCAACTTCGCACTTTTCACTGTTGGCGTTGGGGGGCGCTCTCTTGGTTTCTTCCAGCCAACCTTTGTGCCAAAGCTGGGAATCCGCTGGGGGGCAGGCCATTCTTTTTCAGTCGGTTAATGAAACCAGTCAGCGGTTGGCTTGCCTGAGCTTCGCGTCGACAAATGATCAGCTAGCCCCCCCGCTCCACCTTTCGGACTTATACAGCCGCACCTTGTACTTTGCGGCTAGGGCCCACGCCCACCAAAGCTTGCCCGGAAGCTCGTTGCCCTACATGACGCACCTCGTCCAGGTTGCTCAAGAAATCATGCTCACGGCTCATCAGGAATTACTCCCTTTAACTTTGGCCCTTCCGGTTGCCCTTCTTCATGACGTTCTCGAAGATACTCCCGTCACTGTGGCCGAGCTTGACGCCTTTGCCGGAAGCACCGTCACCGAGGCCGTCCAGGCCTTAACTAAGAACCCAGACCTACCGGCAGAACGCCAAATGAGCGAGTGTCTTGAACGCCTCCGCCTGGCAGGCCCCTTACCGGCTGCGGTCAAACTAGCAGACAGGCTGGTTAACCTTCAAGCACCCCCGGCGAGTTGGAGTGCTGAAAAGATCTCCCGTTACCGAGAAGAAGGCCAACAGATCTTGCAAGAGCTGGGCTGGGCGTCGCCCCACTTGGCCCTTC
>JAJXVP010000343.1 GCA_021782055.1 bacterium
AAGAATTCTGCCTACCCAACGGTCTGTTTACCTTTCGCGAGTACCTCAATGACTATGCCACCCCCGACGTACGGGAACGAGGGATCGCTCTGATGGAAAAAATCACCGCGACTGTTGGCAAAGCTTCCATTGAAAAGAAAATCCGGGACAACGTGGCAAAAATCGACGCCGGTGAAAGGGATGTCTATCTATGACAGCTACCAGCGTTGACCCCGAAGCGGTGGTTGCCTTTTACCGAACGGCCTCGACGGGCGAGCTGATTCAACGTGCCGACGCCCTGTGCCGGTCGGTGCATGGGGACAAGGTTTGGTTGCGGGGGTTGGTCGAGTTTTCTAACTTCTGTGGAATGGACTGCCAGTATTGCGGCATTCGTCATTCCAACAGCAAGGTTGAACGTTACCGGCTCACCCCCGACCAGATCATCGACCTCACCGTTCAAGGCTACGAAGCGGGTTTGCGGACCTTTGTCTTGCAGGGGGGCGAAGACCCGTGGTTCACTGCCGACCGGATGGCCCAAGTGCTCGACGGTATCAAAACCCGTACCAAAGGGGAGGCTGCTGTTACCCTAAGCCTGGGCATACGCCCCCGCGAAACCTTTCGCTTATGGAAGGACGCCGGTGCCGACCGCTACTTGATGCGCTTTGAAACCTCGGACCCCGACCTGCATGCCCGCTTGCGCTGTGGCGTTTCGCTGGAACGGCGTCTTGAGGCCTTAGACGACCTGCGCGACTTGGGGTGGGAAGTGGGTTCAGGGTTTATGGTGGGGCTACCCGGTGAAACCGAAGAAACGCGAATCCGCAACGCCCTGCTGTGCTACGAGAAACACTTTGACATGGTGGGGATAGGCCCGTTTATTCCCCACCCCGAAACCCCTTTGGCCCAAGCCCCTCAACAACCCCTCGAGCTAGCGCTACGAGCCACCGCTCTGGTTCGCCTTCTTTTACCCCTGGCCAATATGCCGGCCACAACGGCGGCTGGCAGTCTTGATAAACAAGGGCGTGAAAAAATGATGGCCGCCGGTGCCAATGTGCTCATGCCAAACATTACCCCCGAAGACGTTAAAAAGAACTACTTGTTATACCCGAACAAGATCTGCTTAGATGAATCAGGCTTTGAATGCATCAATTGCCTAGACATCCGTACCCATTTGGTACGAAAAGCCATCGACTATGCCCGGGGCGATAGCCCTTCGTGGCGATCGGGTCAAACAGAGTAACATTGGAACACACAGAATGACTGAAACAGAAAAGGCCGTGACAAACTTTGGTCGTTCTCAAACCCCTCGAGAGGTGATCCGAGCCTATGCTTTCGTCAAAGAAGCCGCCGTGCGGGCGGTTCAAGAGGTCGATACACGGTTTACTCCGGCTGAGTTTGACGTGCTTTTGGCAGTTCTGACCGAAATCCGCGATGGGTTGCATGACCAGCTTTTCATCTTGCCGCTGGAACAAGGTGGTGCAGGGACCAGTCTCAACATGAACCTCAACGAGGTGGCCGCCGAGCTCGCCAGTCAGCGTGCAGGGCGAGTCTTTCACCCCCTCGAGGACCTTAACCGGTATCAGTCAACGAATGATACCTTTTCAACAGCGGTAACGATCCTGGCCTATGAAGGTTTGGTTCACCTTGAAAAAAAGGTCATCTCGTTACAAGAAAAGCTCGTCGCCCGAGAACAACAGTATGCCCGCCTCCTCGCGCCAGCCCGAACCGAATATCAAGATGCCTTACCCATAACGGTCGGCCAAATGTTCGGCTCTTGGGCTGGTCCCGTCGAACGTGACCGCTGGCGGTTAGCCAAGCTCAAAGAGCGGATTCGCTCAGTCGCCTTGGGCGGTACAGCGGTGGGAACAGGTTTTGGTGCGCCGGTTCGGTATGTCTTTGCCGCTGAAAAGCATCTTAGACGTCTCACAGGCTTTCCCCTAGCCCGTAGTCAGAACCTCAGTGACGAAATCGCCCACCTTGATAAATACGCAGAATTGGCCGGCGGCTACCGGCTTGTGGCCGAAAACCTCTTTCGTTGGGCGGGTGATTTACTGTTCTTAACGTCCAGCCCTGTGGGAGAGTTCCGACACCCCAACCTTCAAGCAGGCTCGTCTTTGATGGCCGCCAAAACCAACCCGGTTCTTCTTGAGTTCATTCAAGGCTTAGCCGTCGAGGTGCAAGGGGAATGTTTTAAGATTTCGTTGGGCAGTCAGTCTGGTCGTTTGGCGCTCAATGCGTTTCTCCCCTTTGTCTTGAAGAATCTTTTGACCATTCACAGCGCGTTAAGTCGTGCCCTCGACGCGGCTGTAACCCTCCTTGAACGCCTCGAAGTTCGCCAAAGCGTCCTTTTAGATCACTTAGCGCATTCGGCCGCCTTAGCCAATGCCCTGGTTCCTTTTCTGGGCTACGACCGCGTCAAAGGCGTCTTGGCCGCCTGGGAGGCCTCGCCTCCGACGTCTTGGTCTAGCGCCGAAGCCCTCTTAGTCCAAGAACTTGGCCTGTCGCCCGCCGAGGTGACCGCCCTGTTAGATACGCAAAACCTTACCACTTACTTAGCCCCCGCCAAGGAGCCTTTATGAGCAATCCCCAAGCCACCCCACTCGCCGAACGGCTATCCATAGTCTTTTACGGTTTACGAAATGCCGGAAAGTCCAGCTTGTTGAATTCGTTTTTAGGAACCCCCTCCGCCATTGTCTCGGCAGAGCCAGGAACGACAACCGACCCGGTAACACGAACCTTTGAATTGGGGGCTCTTGGGCCCGTCGCTCTTACCGACACCGCAGGCCTTGATGATGAGGGAGAGCTTGGTCAGCTTCGGGTGCAAAAAAGCCGCGAAAAGCTACTGGTCTGTGATGTGCCCGTTTTGGTCACGAGGTCAGATCTGCCCCCCTCTCCGCTTGAAACAGACCTTTGGGAAGAGCTCATTGCCAAAAAGCCGGCAATGACGCTTGTACTCACCCATGCCGACTTAGGGCTCCACCCGGACAAAAAGTCCTGGGCCGAGCTTCGCGGAGGGGTTAGCGTTAATAATCTTACCGGCGACGGCATTCTCGAATTTCGTAAGCTCCTTCAAAAAAAAGCTGATCTGGCGGAACGCGAGATCTCACCGCTCGAAGGTCTGGTGAACGAAAATGACTTTCTTATCCTCGTCACCCCTATAGATCTGGCCGCCCCGAAAGGTCGCCTGATTTTACCTCAAGTCGAAACGATTCGCGACGTTCTGGACAAGGACTGCGCTTGTTTGGTCGTGAAGGAACGCGAGTTGAAAGGCTTTTATGATCGACTGG
>JAJXVP010000344.1 GCA_021782055.1 bacterium
AAGAATTCTGCCTACCCAACGGTCTGTTTACCTTTCGCGAGTACCTCAATGACTATGCCACCCCCGACGTACGGGAACGAGGGATCGCTCTGATGGAAAAAATCACCGCGACTGTTGGCAAAGCTTCGATTGAAAAGAAAATCCGCGACAACGTGGCCAAAATCGATGCCGGTGAACGGGACGTCTATCTATGACAGCGACCAGCGTTGACCCCGAGGCGGTGGTCGCCTTTTACCGAACGGCCTCGACGGGCGAACTGCTTCAACGCGCCGACGCCCTTTGCCGTTCGGTGCACGGTGACAAGGTTTGGTTGCGAGGGTTGGTCGAGTTTTCTAACTTCTGTGGCATGGACTGCCAGTATTGCGGCATTCGCCATTCCAACAGCAAGGTTGAACGGTACCGGCTCACCCCCGATCAGATCATCGACCTCACCGTTCAAGGCTACGAAGCGGGTTTGCGGACCTTTGTCTTGCAGGGCGGCGAGGACCCGTGGTTTACCGCCGACCGGATGGCCCAAGTGCTCGACGGTATCAAAACCCGTACCAACGGCGAGGCGGCTGTCACCCTAAGCCTTGGCATACGCCCCCGCGAAACCTTTCGATTGTGGAAGGACGCCGGCGCTGACCGCTACTTGATGCGCTTTGAAACCTCGGACCCCGACCTGCATGCCCGCTTACGGTGTGGCGTTTCGCTGGAACGACGTCTTGAGGCCTTAGACGACCTGCGCGACTTGGGGTGGGAAGTGGGTTCAGGATTTATGGTGGGTTTACCCGGCGAAACCGAAGAGACACGTATCCGCAATGCCCTGCTATGCTACGAGAAACACTTTGACATGGTGGGGATAGGCCCCTTTATTCCCCACCCCGAAACGCCTTTGGCTCACGCCCCCCAGCAACCCCTCGAGCTAGCGCTACGAGCCACGGCCCTAGTTCGTCTTCTTTTACCCTTGGCCAATATGCCGGCCACAACGGCGGCTGGCAGTCTTGATAAACAAGGGCGTGAAAAAATGATGGCCGCCGGGGCCAATGTGCTCATGCCCAACATTACCCCCGAAGACGTAAAAAAGAACTACTTGTTATACCCGAACAAGATCTGCTTAGATGAATCAGGCTTTGAATGCATCAACTGCCTTGACATCCGCACCCATCTTGTAAAAAAGGCCATCGACTATGCCCGAGGCGATAGCCCTTCGTGGCGGTCGGGTCAAACCGAGTAACTTTGGAACAGACACAATGACAGAGACAGAGAAAGCCGCGACAAACTTTGGTCGTTCTCAAACCCCTCGAGAGGTGATCCGGGCCTATGCTTTCGTCAAAGAAGCCGCCGTGCGGGCGGTTCAAGAGGTCGATACACGGTTTACTCAGGCTGAGTTTGACGTGCTTTTGGCAGTTCTGACCGAAATCCGTGATGGGTTGCATGACCAGCTTTTCATCTTGCCGTTGGAACAAGGCGGTGCTGGTACCAGTCTGAACATGAACCTGAATGAAGTGGCCGCCGAGCTCGCCAGCCAGCGTGCCGGGCGTGACTTTCACCCCCTCGAGGACCTTAACCGGTACCAGTCAACGAATGATACCTTTTCAACAGCGGTAACCATCCTGGCCTATGAAGGTTTGGTTCACCTTGAAAAAAAGGTCATCACTTGGCAAGAAAAGCTCGTGTCCCGGGAACAACAGTACGCCCAGCTCCTCGCGCCAGCCCGGACCGAATATCAAGATGCCTTACCCATGACGGTCGGCCAAATGTTCGGCGCTTGGGCAGGGCCTGTCGAACGTGACCGCTGGCGGTTAGCTAAACTTAAAGAACGGATTCGCTCAATCGCGTTGGGCGGAACCGCCGTCGGAACTGGGTTTGGCGCGCCGGTTCGGTATGTCTTTGCCGCTGAAAAGCATCTTAGACGTCTCACAGGCCTTCCCCTAGCCCGTAGTCAGAACCTCAGTGACGAAATCGCCCACCTCGACAAATACGCCGAATTGGCCGGCGGCTACCGGCTTGTCGCCGAAAACCTCTTTCGTTGGGCGGGAGATCTGCTGTTCTTAACGTCCAGTCCCGTGGGAGAGTTTCGACACCCCAACCTCCAAGCGGGCTCGTCTTTAATGGCCGCCAAAACGAACCCTGTTCTCCTTGAGTTCCTTCAAGGCTTAGCCGTCGAGGTGCAAGGCGAATGCTTTAAGATTTCGTTGGGCAGTCAGTCTGGTCGGCTGGCGCTTAATGCGTTTCTACCCTTTGTCTTGAAGAATCTTTTGACCATTCACAGTGCGTTAAGTCGTGCCCTCGACGCGGCGGTAACCCTCCTTGAACGCCTCGAAGTTCGCCAAAGCGTCCTTTTAGATCACTTAGCGCATTCGGCCGCCTTAGCCAACGCGCTTGTTCCTTTACTGGGCTATGACCGCGTTAAAGGCGTCTTGGCCGCCTGGGAGGCCTCGCCTCCGACGTCTTGGTCAAGCGCCGAAGCACTCTTAGCCCAAGAACTGGGCTTGTCGGCCGCTGAGGTGACCGCCCTGTTAGATACGCAAAACCTTACCACTTACTTAGCCCCCGCCAAGGAGCCTTTATGAGCAATCCCCAAGCCACTCCGCTTGCCGAACGGCTATCCATCGTTTTTTACGGCTTACGAAATGCCGGTAAGTCCAGTTTGTTGAACTCGTTTCTAGGATCCCCTACAGCCATTGTCTCGGCGGAACCAGGAACGACAACCGACCCTGTAACACGAGCCTTTGAACTGGGGGCTTTAGGTCCCGTCGCTCTTACTGACACCGCAGGTCTTGATGATGAAGGAGAACTTGGTCAGCTTCGGGTGCAAAAAAGCCGCGAAAAGTTGCTGGTCTGTGATGTGCCTGTGTTGGTTACCCGTTCCGACCTGCCCCCCTCTCCGCTTGAAACAGACCTTTGGGAAGAGCTCATTGCCAAAAAGCCGGCAATGACGCTTGTACTCACCCATGCCGACTTAGGGCTCCACCCTGACAAAAAGTCCTGGGCCGAGCTTCGCGGAGGGGTTAGCGTTAATAATCTTACCGGCGACGGCATTCTCGAATTTCGTAAGCTCCTTCAAAAGAAAGCCGAGCTGGCGGAACGCGAGATCTCACCGCTCGAAGGTCTGGTGAACGAAAATGACTTTCTTATCCTCGTCACCCCTATTGATCTGGCCGCCCCGAAAGGTCGCCTGATTTTACCTCAAGTCGAAACGATTCGCGACGTTCTGGACAAGGACTGCGCTTGTTTGGTCGTGAAGGAACGCGAGTTGAAAGGCTTTTATGATCGACTGG
>JAJXVP010000345.1 GCA_021782055.1 bacterium
CCGTAAGTCCGTTTTGAATTTGGTCTTCAAAAGCAAGAATTTCACTCATTTCTAAGTCGTCAACGACATTCTCATTAACTGTGTAGCTTAAAGTTGCATATTCTATGTAGTTTGAAATTGTTCTTTTCTGACCTTCAGCGGCCTTTTTGAAAATCTCGTAGGTACTTTCGTCCAATCGCACTGTTATGGTCTTTGTCATGGGGAACTCAATTGCATTCAATAGTATTCAAATTAGTTCAAATGGTCAATTTTGCTCCCTTGTGACGGGACCGCGTGCTTTTCAATTGACTGTTTGGAGTCCGTTAAATATTCTTACGGTAAGGAGGTAAACCATGACTCCAGCCGTTGTTATTGTCTCAAGTACTCTTGGGCTTCATCAAGGCCTTGTCAGGAAGCGCCCGAAGGTCGATGCTACGTGGGCCGCCGGGCTGTCGGCAACCCTGAGCGAATGGGAAGATTCTCTTGATGACACTCTTTGATCCAGGGGATCTGGTAGACGTCCCCTTTCCGTTTATTGACTACGAAACTGCGAAAATTTGACGTTCAATCCATTCAAACCCTATCCGCTCTTGTTCGAGGCGTAACTGCTGACCAAACTTGTGGTTCACCAGTTCCTGGTAGAGGGTATTTTCCGACTCCGTAAGACGGGGAAGGGGCCGCGTTAAGGGGCTGGGCTCTGTAGTCCAAAGGGCCCGATGGGTTAAAAAGGTGTCTCGGTCCATCAGAAGGCTTTCGGCATGAGGAAACAACTCGCGCAATTGATCTAAGATTCCAAAACCGTGAGTATCCAAGTCACCCCAGTAGACGAGGGGCTTTTCGCTGAGCCAGTCAACTCCCTTGAGATGCTCAAAGCCGTAGCCAGAACCAAAAATAGCTAGAGTTTGAGCGATCTTCGGTAAGGCCAGCCAAGTAATTTCGTTCTCGACGATGAGAATTTGACGTACTTGAGGTTGAAAGCTGGCCAGATCTTCGGAACGTAGCGTCCACTCCTGGGGGCACCAATCCGTTAACCCATGAACCGCCAAACTATCGGCAAGATCTAAAAAACGCAGACGTACCAAAGTTGGCTTTCGAATAAAACCAAACGGATACCCTCTTTCCGGTAGTCCGAGTTCGGTGCTTAATTCGCCCAGAAGCCCCTTCCAGGTTTCGACAAACTTGGTATGAACACCAGGAAGATCCAGCTGGCGAAGATAGATGTTAGGGGAGGGGTGAGCTTTTAGCCAGCCAAGAACCGCCAAGAGTTCACTCCAATGTTGTTGCGCTTCGAGCACCTTGTGGGGCCGTCTTTTGACCCAAGGTTCCAGTTCAGGAAAAACGCTCAATATTTCGTGGCTTAACTGCCTAAAGCGTTTGAGTTCGCTTGTGGTATGCAAATGAACCGCAACGGCTTGTGCCCCGGTGAAGATCAAAGCACTGGGCAGGCGGTTGTTACCCAACTGGCGATGGTTGACTTCCTTCCATTCCAACTGGCTATGGGGGGGCTGTTCAAACGGAGTAAGGCTTCGAATCCATTCCCGAGCTTCTTCAAAATGAGCCAAAAGTTCCGCACTGTCCGGCCCTGAGAGAGGAATCCTCCACTGGGCCTTTTCTTCTTCAGCCTGAGCCAGAATTTCCCCTTTGTCCCAAAGCCGACGGAGTTTGGTTTCGATTTCGCGGGGTGTTGTCCAAGTCTTCACATTGCTACTCAAGACTGGGCTGCCTGGTCGCGCTCTTGTCGGTACGTTTCGATCGAAAGGTTGCGAAGGCGCGAGTCATTCCCTTCTGGGTTTTGCACAAAGCCAACCCCGGCGATATAAGGCTCAATGACATGAATCTTTTGGAGAGGTGTCACGACCAATAACTGTAACCGCAATTTTTGAAAGAGCCTTAACCCATACTGGGTCGATTCATCAGACCCTCTTCCAAAGGCTTCGTCGATGACAACAAACCGAAAACTGCGGGACTTCACTTCATTCCATTCCAACCCAAACTGATAGGCCAGGGCGGCGGCGAGGACGGTATACGCGAGTTTTTCTTTTTGGCCGCCGGATTTTCCACTAGAATCGGAATAGTGTTCGTGCTCTTCACCCGTTTCCCGAAACCGTTCAGAGGCTGAAAAGACAAAGGCTTGGCGGACATCGGTCACTTTTTGTGCCCAGCGTTTGTCAGTATCCGTGCTTCCTTCCCGACCGGATAGTTTTTCGATCAGCTCTTTCACCAAGAGGAATTTTGCTTCGGAGTATTGATCGCCACCTCCGGTCAGCGAGCCCTCGGTACACGAGCGCAGGTCTTGATAAAACTGCCTGACTTCTGCATCGGGTGAGGTGGCCATTTCCAACTGAATAAAGCGGCCAGGATTGTAGTCGATTTGGACAAGACTTTGATTGATCTTCTCGATCTTATCTTTGATACTTTGCCTGTCCCGCGTTAAAACAGACTGAAAATTGGCCACTTCCCGAATGGTATTTTCATTCAAAAGCCGCTTAAACTGTTGTTCATAGCGCGGCAAATCATCTCCGCGAAGCTGGGTTAAAAGTTGGTCCCAAGCCCCGAGCGCGGCCATGCTGGCGTCCAATTCCCGAGTTTCACTGGGCCAGTTTTCGCGAAAATGGGTCATAGCTTTAACAATTTTCTCGACAAGCCGGTCCATCACCTTTTTCTCATTGTCAATTTTTTGCTGAAGTTCACCACGGACTTCACTCTCGCGGCTTTCACAGCCTTCCACGGTGAGTTTGCTCCCTCGAAGAACTAAAGAGAGGTAACCCTCCAAAGTCGTCTGAAGTTCAGAATCCCACGTTCGACCGCTAACGAGAGCCTGGCTTTCCTGGATTTGTCGCTCGGTCAGGGCGAGTTTTTCTTCGACGCGACCCAGTTCGCTTTGGAGAGTTTCTAGAGTCTTTTCAACCGATTGAATTTCTGTTTCTGTCTCTTCAAGCTGACGACGTAAGGTCTTGAGTACTTCAGAGGCTTGTTCCAGCTCGGTGATTTCGTCGGCGATTCTTTGGGCTTCGCGGGTAGAGTGACGCCAATCGAGTTCTGTCCAGTCTTGAAATTGTCCTGCAAGGGCGAGGTCGCGAAGTTGTTCTTGAAGCTTTGAGAGTTGGGCCATGAGCTTGGCGAGCTGTTTCCCAGCTTCTCCCGGCGAAAATCTTCAAGGCGTGGTGTACAAGCCAAATCAAAGCGGCGTGCTAATTCTGCCTCAAGCCATAAGCCAAAGGGCGTCCCTGGTTTAATTTGGAGCTTTCGCACCAAAGAGAGGGGAT
Organism: bacterium; assembly: GCA_021782055.1. Next base: position 3,246 of record JAJXVP010000345.1, read on the forward strand.
GCAACTCATCTTTGA
>JAJXVP010000049.1 GCA_021782055.1 bacterium
GTGTTGAAGCTCTTCCTGCATTTTTTTCAGAAATTCTTTGTCCAAGTTTCTCTCCAAGGCGGGGATAAAAAACCTAGGTAATTTGATCAAATTCGTTGAAAAAGTCAACTGGTTGACAAGACCTTACCGTTCTCTCTATAGTAAAACAACTTATGGCTGAAAAAGAAGAAACGATAGAAGTCGAAGGTGTCGTTAAGGAATCCCTTCCCAACACGATGTTTCGTGTTGAAATCAAAAATGGACACATCATTCTTGCGCATTTGTCCGGAAAAATGAGAAAAAACTACATTCGCATTGTTCCTGGCGACCATGTTAAAGTTGAATTATCCCCTTATGACCTTTCTCGGGGACGTATCATTTTCCGCGAACGCTAACAGCTTCCTGCGAACGCTAACAGAGCCCCTCTCTTTTTCTAGATGCCCTCCAAAGTTACCTCAAAGCTTGTCGCTAGCTTTTTGGTTTGAGTTTAATCCACGTCGCCCCCGTTCCCCCTAACCGGCGTTCTGCGTCTCCATACTCTTGTACCCAAGGGGAGTGGCTAAGCTCGTCGCGGACAAGGTGAGGAATCACGCTTTCTTGGGGTGAATGTAAGCCTTTGCCATGAATAACCAATAGTCTCGTCAAATGCTCTTCGACGGCATCTTCAAGAAACTCCCGTAAGCGTTCTTGGGCTTCCCCTCGGTTTAGCCCATGCAAATCTAGCTCTTCCTGAGCTTCAAAACCTTTTACGGTCCCTTTGCGGTAGAGCGGGACAGACGATTTTTTTTCGCCTTCGTCCTCGCTGTCTCGTCTGGTAGGGGTAGAGAGGGGTTGATGACGTTCCCAAGTATCGAGGATCTTCCCAAAATCCATGTTGAATCTCTCCTCTTATTGCCTTTTACTCTTGAATAGGTAAAAGATAATTGACCTTAAGCCACCCCTGCAGGCCATAACCCGTGGTAACAAGGGCAAAATGCCCCGACAGGCCTTGATACCGAACAACTGTCCCCTGTGGTACCGTTAACCAGTTTTCTGCCAAATCACTAGGAACCCTCCTCAGGGGAGCATCCCCGGTCCCTACTACGGCATCCCCAGGCGATCGTTCGGCTAAAGATACGACTGCTGTTACCCCAGACGCCGCAAAGACAAGAAACGCAACCGTCATGGGAACAATCCAGCTGACTTTGCCTGAACGACGATGCCAGGCCCATAAAAGGAACGCAAGATTCCATCCTAAAAGGGTTGCCAGCAGAAAAAAGTCGGTAGAAGGACCCTGCCACACTTGAAACTGGTCAGTCAGCTGGGCTTCTTTTTCTACCTCACGAAGGGCAGTAAGGGCTTGTGGACCTTGATAGCCCAAGGCTAGTGCTCGACAAAAGGACCTGACAGCCAGGGCCGTTTCTTTGTGTTGCTTTTGTTCTAAACCTTGGTTGTACCAATAGCCCGGTTGATTTTCGGGGGCATGAACATCCGAGACCGCAGCACTCATAAAGAAGAATCCCAGAGGGAGTAACACAAGCAGTCCCGTTCCCTTGCTTTTACGCCCTCGAAAGGTCAACAGAAAAACTATCGGACCAGGAAGAAAACCTAGCCAAAACCAAAACTTGGTCTCGAGGTTCCAAGGTTTAACCTGCGCCCATTTCGTTTTAGAAAGAGGCGTTAGCACGATTAGTGGTTTAAGCGCAACTTTTCCTGAGTTGCTAAGGTTAAACGAATCTGTTTTGGCTTCCCACGTCCATACTTTGTCTAAGCTCGGTTGGTAAGAAACAAAAGGCGGAACTTGAACTGTATAGGTACCACTGTGATCAGCCACAAACTGCCACGTAACGGTTAAATCCCCCTGATAGCCGCCCGTCGTAGGGCGGTAGCCGGAAGTTTCTTGTTTGCTGAGCAAACGGAGTCCCTGAGCCGTAACATCCGGAAGGACAAGATAGGGGAAATTGCCCCTACCACGAACCACTTGCGTGACGTTAACTTGACCAGGATTTTGAGGCGAACGTTCTATTCTTGCTTCATACGAAAAATCGCCAATAGCCCTGGTCGTTACCGTGGAAGGAATTGCTTGAATCGTCAAGCTCAGCGGCGAGGTTGTTCGAACCAAGCCATTGACGTTAACGGTGACAGCAGGAAGAGTTACGGTTCCGATCTGGGTGGGGATCATCATCCATCCCGACCACGGCAAAGTCAGGATACGATCATCGCCGATTGCAGTTACTTCAATATCCCCAATATTGGCGGCTTTTTCCCAGAGGGTGTTCGCAGGAGCAGAAACATCAAGCTCAGCCGGCTGAATAAGCGTCTCTAAGTTCTTCACTTGCAGAATGACAGGGATGCCTTCGCCCATATAGTACGGTCCAGGAGGAACAGACCAACCAACTTGAAGAGGAAAGCGATTTTGAGCTTCGTCACGAGCCAAAAGGTAGAGAGTTTTGGGTGAAACCAAAAGAGATTGCTGGCCATAACTCACGGTAAAAGGACCTAGCGTCACGATTCCGGTTTTCACAACCCGAAAACTCAACGTTAATTTGGTTCCTTTGGTTACCTGCCCCGAGCTATTTTCCCAGGACGTTTCTCGAACAAAAGGTCCGCTGGTTAATTCCAACTCCGGTGGATACGTCACAGGGGCTAGCTTGAGCTGTAAAGGGTCGGGAGTATCTGCCAAAATATTGACATTAAACCTTTGTCCAACCACAAACCGGTCGTTATCCAGACTGAGCTTTGCCTCCAGCGCTGCTAGCGGTGACGGGTTAAGTACTGTTACCAGTCCGAAAAGGCTTACCAGTCCGAAGACGAGGGCGAGCTTTTTTGCGTGTTGTTGCTTTTCCATCGGTTTCCTTCCAAGCGCTGGACATAATCAAGAAGCGCCTTGGTCTGTGTCGTCGGGGTGGTAGGCACGGCGGAAATCACTGGCGCCGGTGCATTAGCAAAGGATTGAATTTTTAACAGGCACAGCTCCAGGTTATGTTTGGCCTCAAAATTGGCAGGTTTGAGCAACAAAGCCTGTTGAAAACTGTGATAAGCTTCTTTGTACAAACCCTTTTGGTACAATAGATCCCCTTTATTAAAGGCCAAACGAAAGAGCAGTTCCTCGGGGGCTTTTCGGTCAACCTTGTTCCAAACCGCCAAGGCCGAATTGGCTTCACCTAAAGCGTTGTAAACGTTACCCAAGTTATAATTGACCCAGGGACCAAAGCGGTCTTTTTGGGTAACTTGAAGGTACCTTAAGCTAGCTAACGGGTAGTTGCCCCGCTGAAACTCATAATTTCCCGATAGAATAGCAAGTCCATCTGAGGCATCGGAACAACCGGTTAAGACAGCGCCGAGGGCTAAGCCCACAAGAATTCGAAGGATTTTCAAAGAATTTTCCTCCAGGGCAACGCCCAAAGGAGTACAACACCTGTTAGACATAGCAATGCCACCATTAAAAACAGACGGTACTGCGGAGCAGGTTCCCACTGGACACCCCCACGCACAGCAGGGTTTTCTAGGCTCGTCAACCGGCTTTGTAAATCGTCTAGACGGTCACGGTCGGCTCCAAAGTAATACGTTCCGCCAGTTTCAGAAGCAATTTCACGCAACAAGTCAGGGTTCAACTTGGTAATCACGGTAAACCCAAAGTCATCCACTAAAACACCTTGACCTTGACGAATTGTCGAGCCCTTACGGGTTCCTAAGCCAAAGGCAAAGACTTCAACCCCTCGTGACGCCAAGGTTCGAGCAGCAGAAACAGCATCACCATCGCGAGCTTCGCCATCAGTGAACAAGATCACGGCTTTATGGTGATCGTCAGGCGACTGTAACGAACGGTACCCCTCTAACAACCCTGCGGCAAGGTTACTACCTACTCCAGGGGCTACCGTAGGGCCCAAATCATTGAGCCAATTTTCTAAATCATCCGTATCCATCGTCAGCGGGGTCAAAATACGAGCTCTACCTTTAAACGCCACTAACGAGAAGCGAGTTTGCGGGAAAGTCCGCAAAATAAACCTTGCCGCTTCTACGCCCTCGGCCAAACGGTCAGGTTTGACATCGGTCGCAGTCATACTCCATGAAACGTCAAAAACCAAAGCGATATCTAAACCATTTTCATGTTCAGGAACGGAGTGTTCGCCCCAAGAGGGGCCAGACCAGGCAAAAACCAAAGCAACAAGAGCAACGACAAGAAAAAGGCCTGCAAAAAAGCTCTTAACAAAGTAGATACCCGCCAGCCTGTGCTGCCGCCATTCCCCGCCTAAACGCAGCAACTCTTTTCGCCCTCGCCGGAACGAAACACCCAAGATGACCAACACCACGGGAAGAATGCAAAGAGTCCACAAGACTTCAGGTCGAGCGAAAATCACATGACCTCCTTCAGAACGAGCTTGCGGACAAAAAACGAAAACAGGAGCAACCCGACGGCACCAAGAACAAAATAGGCGTACAACTGATCGTTCACTACCTGAATTTGAATTTTTCGCGAAGACGTTTCTCGTGAGTCGATGGATTGAAAAATCGAATCTAAACTCCCCGGAGACGAGGCTGAAAAGTATTGTCCCCAGGGAGGAATGGCCAAACTCCGAAGAAAGTTTTCATGAAAACCCCCTTCGAGAGTTCCACTGTAGGTTAAACCGGTTCGAGGATCTCGGACCTCTAAGGGAACTGTGTCGGGAGTACCAATTCCGACCAAATACAGCCGAATGCCCAGAGAGTGAGCCAATTCGGCGGCCGTTCCTGGCTGAATTTCACCGGCATTGTTGTCACCGTCAGTGAGCACCACAATCATCTTGTTTTTTCCGGGTGCCTTTTCTAGGTGCAGAGCGGCAACAGCAATGCCCATTCCTAAGGCTGTTCCGTCGCCTAAACCCATGACCCTCGCGCGATCAAGACCTTCGTGAAGAAACGTCCGGTAATCGGTAGTCAGAGGCACGCTCAACAAGGCTTCAGAGCCAAAAAGCACAAGTCCAATTTCATCATTTTGACGCCCATGGACAAAGCGTGTGATGACAGCTTTAGCTGCGTCAAAGCGACTTTGAGGCGGAAAATCCTGCGCAGCCATACTGGGCGATTCATCAAGCACAATCATGATATCGGAACCGTCGTTCAAATACAGCTTTTTTTGATGAGTAATGATGGGGCCAGCCAGTGCCAAAACCACTGCGACCCAGGCCAACCAAAAGGTCAAATGGGACAAGGCATTAGAAAAGCTAAGCACGGGTTGAAACGAAGTTAGCTTGGCCCCTTTCCAAAGGCCTAGGGGTAACGAAATTCTCCCCCCTCTTGCTCGCCAAAAATGCCGCAACCCCACGAAAAACGGTAAAAATAGTAACAGAACTAGGTATCCGGGAGCTTCAAAGGTCCACATTCCACCCCTCCCCCGATTCCAGTAAAGCTACTTGGGCTTTAACAGCGGCAATATCCTCGTAGCGTTCGGCTAAGGCCGGTTGACGACTGTCAAAGCGCACGACATCTGCCCGATGGACCAAACGAATCCATTCGGCAGACCAAGCAGAAGGAAGAAGCCTCAGCATTTCGGATAAATCGAGTGGCGTTGCTGCCATCATAGGTTTTTTTAAACGGTCCGTCAGATAACGGCGAACTAATAACGAAAACTCTGTATAAAACTCAGGGCCTGGGAGCTGGCCTGCTTTCAAGCTCAACTTTTTTAAGCCTTTTTCTAGGCGATGAAAAGGTTTTTTTCGTGAGGTCCGTGTTTTTAGACCTCCGCAAAGGGAGCTGATGGGGCGAAAAAGCTTCCACACAACAAAGGGTAAAACCAAAACAAGAAAGAGGCCCAATTCAAGGTATAAGTCGGTTTGAGGCAAAGCTAACGGGGGCTGAGGAGGGGCTAAGTCCCCGGGGTTCTGCGGATTAAGCACACTTGCTGTATGAATTCGGATTCCCGACAATACCACGTCACCCAAAGGAAGCGGTGGCAAAGTCTTGCTACCGGGGGCAAAAGGAATGAACTTAACCGTAACGCGAACTAAGGCACCTTCGGGGTGTGCGTTCACCCCAAGAATTTTTAGCCACGGTTGACTTGGCAGCTCTCGGCTGGCAATGATTTGCACTCCCGTCTTTGGTAAAAGTGATAAGCGCAGTTCCACATGGTCACCGACGGTATACTGCGGAGGAACAAACACCTCATCGGCAATCGCATACTTATCAGAGCCTGCAGGGTGCGAAGTCTCGCCAGCGGGGCTCTGAGCAAATAGCGGGTATCCGAACCAGAGGAGGATAACAAAACCTAGCCACTTCACTTTTTGCGTTCCCGTTTTGTAAAATATTGCAACAACTTGGCCCCTGGGTCGTCTTCAGTACTGACTTCAAGAATATGCACCCCTCGGAGTAAACACTCTCGCTTCCAATACAAGCGATGGAGTGCCCAAAAGTCATGATAGTCCTTGCGAAATTTTGGCGACTGGCCATAGGCCTGAACACTGCGTCCAGTTTCGGGGTCCACTAGCTCCACCAGCCCCCCTTCGGGAAATTCTGAATCCACGGCGTCAAAGACCCTAATGGCAATCACATCATGCCGGCGGGACAGCAACGAGAGGTTCTTCCAGAACCCCGTTGTTTTAAAGTCAGAAAGGATTACCACAATTCCTCGTCTCGTCATCGCTTCTTGGGCGCTTCGAAGTGCTAAGGCAAGATCAGAACCTTTGCCTTGCGATCGCAACGCCAAGCAATCATGAACCAACGACAATGCGTGTGTTTTTCCTTTTCGAGGCCGAACCCAATGCTCAATTTTGTCAGAAAAAAAGACTGCGCCCACCCGATCTTCGGAGGCCACTGCAGCAAAAACCAAATTAGCGAAGAGAATATTCACCACTTCTCGCTTGTTGAGGAGCGAAGCACCTGAGTCAAGGGAGGGTGAGACGTCAACCAGAATTTGCAGACTTAACTCTCGTTCTTCACGAAACTTTTTGGTAAACGGACTACCTAAGCGCGATGACACATTCCAGTCGATGAACCTGGCATCATCGTGGGGATCATATTCCCGGACTTCGTCAAATTCGAGGCCTGGCCCACGAAAAACCGAACGGTAGTTTCCTGAGTACAAGCCCTCAACCAAACGCGTAGCCGAAAGACGGAGCTGGCGAACTTTGCTGTAAAAGTCTTGAACTTCCATGGCCTTCTCAGGGGATAGCCACGGCGGACAACAGGATCTTTACCACATCATCAACTTTCATATCTTCCGCTTCTGCTTCGTACGACAAAACCAAACGATGCCGCAGTACTGCGGGGGCTACCGCTTTAACGTCTTCGGGTAGGACAAAGCCACGACCTTCAAACAGGGCCTTGACCCGAGCCAAACGGTATAAGGCAATCGATGCCCGGGGACTTGCTCCATATTCAATAAACCTTGCGAATGAAAAATTCCGGCGATCTTTTTCACGAGTGGCATGAACAATCGCCACGATGTAGGTTTCAATTTTTTCGTCCAGCCTTACAGCAGACAGGGCACGGCGAATGGTCATCAGACCAGAAGTATCAAGCACTCGCTGAAGTGGTGGCAGGTCGTCTCGATCGGCGGCAACCACTTTGAGAATATGTAGTTCTTCTTCGGGAGTCGGGTAATCGACTACCAACTTGACCATAAACCGATCCAACTGCGATTCAGGCAGAGAATAGGTTCCCTCTTGATCGATAGGGTTTTGAGTCGCTAAAACAAAAAATGGGTCAGGAAGCGCAAAGGTATTTTCGCCAATGGTGACCTGATTTTCTGCCATAGCCTCTAACAGAGCGGACTGAACCTTGGCGGGAGCCCGGTTAATTTCATCGGCCAGAATAAAGTTTGAAAACACTGGACCCTTGCGAGGAAGAAACTCACCCGTCTGCTGACGGTAGACCATGGTTCCAATGAGGTCAGCCGGCAAAAGGTCGGGAGTGAACTGAATACGCCGAAAGTCAAGACCCATGACCTCTGCTAAAGTTTTGATCGCCAGGGTCTTCGCTAAACCCGGCACGCCTTCTAGCAAAACGTGCCCTCCAGCAACTACGCCCATCACTAAACCTTCAATTAAGGCCGTCTGACCAACAATCCGTTTACCTAGCTCGCGTTTTGTCACTTGAAAGAGGTTGACGGCTTCGTTGATCCGGGTTTCGCGGTTGACATCAGACGCTCGGGTAGAATCCATATCTTTTCCTTTTTTTAACAGAGATAAGCAGCATTAACTACGGTAATCAGCGTTTTCACGCACATATTCATAACTCAGGTCACTTCCCCAGACAATGGAAGAACCCCGGCCTTTGCCGAGAGTTACTTCAAACACCACATTGTTTTCATGGCGGGGGTAACCTTCTTTGCGCTCTGGCTGAGAAGCAGCTTGAAAAGCGGCCGACAGAAGTTTTTCTTTTTCTGGGTTCAACAGAAATGCACCTTGATCAAAAACCGTTTGACCAGCAATCACCAACGCCATTTGCGCGCGTTCCAGGGTCTTTCCGGCGTTGCCAACCGCATCACCCACCGCAGACAGGACTCGCCCCACATTGGGGTCATTTCCAAATACGGCCGTTTTCACCAAAGGAGAGTTGGCAACTGCCTTGGCAATCATCAACGCTTCCGCATCAGTTTCAGTACCATTGACGCGAATTTCTAACACATGCGAAGTTCCTTCGCCGTTACGAACGATGTCTTGGGCTAGCTCTCGTAGAACCTCTTCGACGGCCCTCTCAAAGGCCTGCTGGTCAGGACAAGGTACCCTCTGGCTCGAAAAGGCCAACACCATGTCACTGGTAGACTGGTCGCCATCCACACTAATATGGTTAAGCGTCTTATCGACGGTACGCGCTAAAATGTCGCGCAACGAAGCCCTCGAGACCTCAAGATCGGTCATGATATACACCAGCATCGTTGCCAAGTTCGGCTCGATCATGCCGGCCCCTTTGGCGACCGCAACCACGCGGCCACCAAACAAACTTCGGGACCGTACCTTGGGGTAAGCATCGGTGGTCATAATGCCCTCAGCCAAACCTAACGCCGATTTTGACTGCAGCTCCTCGGCTAAAGACGGCAGAACCGCCGTCATTTCTGCGACCGGCAAAGACCACCCAATAATGCCCGTGCTAGCGACGAAAAACTCATGGGAAGGTGAAGCGAATACGGCGGCAACCGAAGACTGCAGAGCCCGAGCATCAGCTAAGGCGGTAGGGCCCCCCACATTGGCAATCTTATTGTTGATCAAAACACCACGAGAAAGGGGACGAGACAAAAGCTCCCTTCCCAAAATCACGGGAGCGCCCGGAAAAGCATTACGGGTGAACAAACCCGCAAAAGCGGCCGTCGGCTCGTCTAAAACTAAAAGGTTCAGCTTCATTGGCAATGGTTGAGTAACGGGCCGCTCTTTCGGCTCGAAGGTCAACGCAACAGTGGAGGTGGAAAACCCGTCTGGCAAAGCGGCACGCCGTTCCAAATCGGCACGGTAGTCCTGGGCGCTTGAATATTCCATGGTTACGTTCTACGGGAAATCCTTAAAAAGGTAAAGAAGCAACAGCCTCAACGCGAAAGGCTAAGCCGTAAATACACGGGCAAGTGATCCGAAACTCCTTTACGATCACGTACCGACCAGGCATGGGGTACACCCTGCGTGGTGAGCTGAGCGGGTGTCGTAAAGGGCCCAGCCTCTGCCTGAGTCAAAACACCCGACCTCAGACTGCAAGCGGCAATCAACACATGATCGAAACGCGACCACTGACCTCGCCAAAAGTAGGTTCCCGGCTGGCTACCTTGCCAGAGTTCACCCCAACCCCACCCCGCTTTCTGCGCCGAGGCTTCGTCAGTCCAAACGCTCAGCCACCGCTGAGTGCGGTCGGCACCGGGGTTTTGCGCGCTCCTCCAGCTCAAAGCCGGGTACTCATCCTTGCCAGTGTTAAAATCGCCGACGGCCAAAATTAACGGCCCAGGAACTTGTTGTTGCCAGAATAACAGTCTTTGATTGAGAAGTTGGGCACAAGCCTGCCGATCGGGCTCAGTTTCTTCGGGGTCAGGAAGTCGGCTTTTCCAATGATTGACCAAGATGACCACAGACCCAGAAGGTGTTGTTACTTGAGCTTCGAGCAGGGGCCTTCCCGGCTGCCCCTTCCACGAGGGCGAAAACGCCCCAACGTTTGTCAAAGGGTACCGCGAGAGCAAAACCGAGCGGATTCCTTCGCCAGGGGTAATAGCAGACCAGCGGTAGCCTAAACCGACTAAAAACCGATCACGTAAAACTTGAACAACATGTTCGTTTTCCACTTCTTGAAAAGCAATCAAGTCAGCCCCGGGGCTGGGTAAGGCGCGGACCACGTCGGCTACTTTTTGACACCGCGACAAAAAATCACCTTGACCCCAGTTTTGACCAGGAACAAACTCAGGGTATTCCCCGCCATCGGCAACATCGTCAAAAAGATTTTGGACATTCCAGGTCAAAAGCGTCAGCGAATTTTGCGGTCGTGGTTCCAAAATGGGGACACAAGACACCAAAGCCGCCAAAACAAACACGAAAAACCCTACCAATCGAAACCTTAACACGCAACACCTCCCGACGGTTCCCCGTCGGGAACGCGTCACAAGGAGGACAGTAAAAGTTGTGTTTCGGCTTCAGCTGTTCTTTGACTAGGTTGCCATTCACGACCCGTAATGAGGTGAAACGCCTCACGGTACCGCGAAAGTGTACCCTCCCAGACAGACTCGGGAATGGCAGGTGCCGGGCCGTAGCCCTTATAGCCCTGCGAAAGGAGCCAAGCTCGAAAATATTCTTTGTCTAACTTTTTGGGTTCACGGCCTTCTCGAAAGGCTGCGTCGTAATCTTCCAAATACCAAAAGCGACTGCAATCAGGGGTATGAACTTCATCCACGAGGGTCAGTTGACCATCAACAAGACCAAATTCGTACTTGGTATCAACGAGGATAAGTCCCCGTTCCGCCAATCGCCGACGGCCCCGCTCGTACAATTTAAGGGCGGTTTCGACAACTTTCTTCCACAAGCCTTCTTCTACCAAACCTTGCCGAATAATGTGTTCATGCGAAATCGGTTCGTCATGGGCACCCGCCTCAGCTTTGGTAGAGGGAGTAACCCGCGGTTCTGGCAATTTTTGATGGGCTTTCCAGCCTGAGGCATGACCCAGATCTTCTAAACCCGGTGTCACTACCCCAGAACGCCAGTCGCGCCAAGCGGAGCCTGTAAGATAGCCCCGAACAATTACTTCGACAGGTAAAACCTTCGCCTGTCGAACTTGGACCGAACGCGGCGAAAGCTCTTTTTGTATATGATTTTGAACAATATCAGACGTCTCGTGGAACCAATGCAACGACATTTGATTAAGGATTTCCCCCTTGCCGGGAAGAACACCTAAAACCTGGTCAAAAGCTGAAATTCTATCGGTGGTTACCAAAATCATGGCCGAGGGCGAGGTTAAAACATCGCGCACCTTACCCCGATACAGCTGCGTTCCTGCGGGCAGTCGGCTTTGCTCGACTCCCGAAAACGCCAGGGAAGAATCAAGTTCTGACATCAGACGCCCAAATCCCCACGATTAACAACAACCCTTGACAAAAGACCATACTGAACCGCCTCGTCGGCGTTCATCCAGTAATCTCGATCAGTGTCCTTTTCTACGCGATTCAGCGGTTGACCGGTTTCTTCCGCAATGAGTTTGTTGATCCGTACACGCAGTTTTTCGATTTCTTGGGCATGAATCTCAATTTCGGTGGCGACCCCACGAACCCCTGATAAAGGCTGATGGATCAGATAATGGGAATTGGGGAGGCCCAACCGCCTTTCGCGGGGAGCAGCCAAAAGCACTAAAGCTCCTGCCGAAGCTACTAAGCCCATACCAATAATCCACACCGGGGCTTTGACAAAGCGAATCATATCAAAGATCGCGTAACCGGCGTCAGCGTCACCGCCAGGTGAGTCAATCATCAATTTAATGGGTTCTTCGGAATCGGCCTCAAGAACCAACAACTGTCTAATAACGCGTTCAGCCAAACTCTTGTCAATTTCGCCCGATAAGAGAATGGTGCGGGTCTTCATAAACTTTTCCGACAACTCGGGGGCAGGCGCTTTGGCCTCTTTTTTTTCTTCTTGTTCTTCGTCTTCTTTGTCGTACCTGAAGGGCATGCTCTATCCTTTTCAAGGAAAATTCGCGTTCGGTAAGCGCGCTTGCCTTGAGAGTAATGCTTTTTTTCGCCAAGGTAAAGGGCAGATTTAGCGGGCTATTCTTTTCAAAGACAGCGAAATACTTGTCAAAGACCCCAAAATACGGGATAACCCTGGAATGAAATCGGGTTTTATTGCCATAGTCGGCCGCCCTTCCAGCGGCAAGTCCACCCTTGTGAATGCCTTGTGCGGGGCCAAAGTCAGTATTGTATCGCCAGTTCCTCAAACGACACGAAATCAGGTCAGAGGAATAGTCAACGCCCCAGAAGGGCAAATCGTGATCTTGGACACTCCAGGCTTTCACTTGTCAGAAAAGAAATTTAACCTCGAGATGATGGGCAACGTCGCCCAGGCTCTCGAAGGCGCTGACGCCGTTCTTTATGTCACCGATTTAAGCCGGCCGGCGGGCCCCGAGGAGTTGGCGTTGCAAGAACGGCTCCGTCGAGTTTCTCTACCAATTCTTGCCGCCCTCAACAAGGCCGATTTAGCCCCGCAAGAGCTCAACAGCTTTGAGACCCAAATACGTGAAGCCCTCCCCCAAGTCCAAACGAGCTTGGCGATTAGTGCCCTTACGGGCGCAGGCATCGAAAGTTTGAAAGCCGCTTTGTTCGCCGTTCTGCCCGAGGGTGAGTCTTTTTACCCAGCTGATTACTACACTGACCAAGACCCCTCCTTTCGGGCCTCTGAAATCATTCGTGAAGCGGCCATCCAACGGCTCGGTGAAGAAGTTCCTCATGCTCTGTATGTAGAAATTGCTGACATGGAACTCAAAGAAAACGGCGATCGCCTCTGGATTCGGGCTTTTCTAACGGTGGAACGGGACAGCCAAATAGGGATTGTTGTTGGTCATGGCGGGGCCAAGATCAAAGAAATTCGGGTTGCTTCACAAAAGCAGTTGGGGAAAATTTTTACTCAACGGATTGAACTAGATCTTCGCGTTAAGGTCAACGCAAAATGGCGGACCAAGGACACTCTTATTCGCGGGCTTCTTAAGGGGCAAGAGTCCAATCTTTAATCGATTTTTTGAATCGAGTGAATGCTGGGCAAAGCTCTAAGAGCCTTAAGAATTTTAAGGGAATCATCCCGGCCTTCGAGTTCCATCGTGAACGAGCCAAAAAGGTGTCCCTGGTGGTCGTCCTCGAGGCGCCCTTCAATCAGGTGGCCCTTGTGCTTGCGAATAGCGCCTTCAATTTCGCTGAACAAATCGCTGGAGTGCTTGGCTACCACCCGAAAGCGTCGGGTAACAAACGGTGAGACGGTTTCCCATTCCACCTCAATTTTACGGTGGTCTATGCCGGGAATATGCTCCACATTGGGACAATCCTCCCGGTGGATGATGATGCCTCGCCCCCGAGAGACAAAGCCTACAATCGGGTCGCCAGCAACCGGCGTACAGCACTGAGCAAAGTGGATCAATACATTCTTTTGATCATCGATGCGAACCCCAACTTTGCTGGAATCGGCCACCCTTTGCGTCGGCGGCATTTCGGTATCAATTTTGCGCGGTGCAGGTAACGGAGCTGGGGGGACATTTCCCGCCGATTTTCGCGACGTTTTCGCCACGATATTCTTTTCAATGACCAAACCTTCATCGTTGTGCGCCAACCACCAGCGGATCTTTGACCGAGCCCGAGAGGTTTTGACATGACGAAGCCAGTTTACATGGGGCCGAGCTTGAGGCTGAGTGAGGATCTCGATGACTTGTGTGTTGCGCAGCTCTTGGTGCAACGGAATAATTGAGCCATCTGCTTTAGCCGCCACGGTGTGGTTGCCCACTTCAGTGTGAATCGAATAGGCAAAGTCTAGGGCCGTTGAGCCCACAGGTAGCTCAACAACCTTGCCTTTGGGCGTAAACACATAGATAGCGTCCTTGAGCAGTTCCCCTTTGATCTGATCAAGAAAGTTTTCACTGGTGGCAGCTTCATCCTGCCAAGACCGCAGTTTGTTAACGATAGAAATTTCCACGGCGTTCCCTTTACCGTGGTTTTTATAGATCCAGTGTGCCGCTATCCCAAACTCTGCCGTTTGATGCATTTCGTGGGTTCGAATTTGGATTTCAATCAGACGGCCCTCGTCACCCATCACTGTTGTATGAAGGCTTTGATACCCGTTATCTTTGGGCATAGCAATATAGTCTTTAAAACGACCGTCGATGGGTTTCCACAGCCGGTGTGCCACACCAAGAATGGTATAGCACTCTGTCGAGGTTTGACAAAAAACCCTGACTCCGAGCATGTCAAAGACTTCGCCAAGATCACGGCCTCGCTTCCACTTTGAGTAAATGGAATAAAAATGTTTGGCACGGGCATCAACCGTAACGGCAATCCCTTCTTGCAAGGCGGCGTCGCGTAAGGTGTCCTCGATACGGCGAAGGTAGGCTTCACGTTCCCCACGTTTAGAATCTACCCACGCCTTGATCTGCGAGTAGGCGCCTCGATCCAGTGTCTTTAAGGCTAAATCTTCGAGTTGGTTTTTGAGACTCGAGATTCCTAAGCGGCCTGCTAAAGGTGCATAAATATCCAGACATTCGGTGGCGATTCGGCGCGCCTTCTCGGGGCTAAGATGCTCAAGCGTGGTCATATTGTGAACTTTGTCGGCCAGTTTGATCATAATCACCCGCAAGTCCTTAGTCATGGCAAAAAACATCTTGCGGATAGTTTCGGCTTCTTGAACCGACTTTGTTTTGGCGTGAAGAATGTGGATTTTTGTAACACCGTCTACCAAAGAGACAACCTCGGCACCGAAGAGGCGTTCCATATCCTCGGGCGGTGTCCCGGTGTCTTCTAAAACATCATGGAGCAAACCTGCGGTAATGGTAGCCGCATCCATATTGAGTTCAGCCAAGATCGCAGCAACTTGCAGAGGGTGAATAATGTAGGGCTCACCAGAAGCGCGCTTTTGATCACCATGGCGTTCCTCTGCCCAAACGGCGGCGCGGAGAATAGTATTTTTTTGCTCGGGACTAAATCGATCAAGGCGATCGGCAAAGGCCCGCTTAAGGGAGTCAAGTTCCGACTCCCGAATCAATAGGCCGGTCATGACTCCTTCTTTATCGGCACCTAACGAAACCA
>JAJXVP010000346.1 GCA_021782055.1 bacterium
TTCATGGTGAAGCGTTTTATGGATAAGGCCTCCGGCTAAAATCCAAAGGAGAATGATGAGCGATCCTCAAGCCGCCCCCCGGCTGGCCAAACCTGATTGGTTAAAAATCACCCACCGACGGGCCGATGAATACCGTGAACTGCGTTTAAGCCTGCGGGAAAAAGGACTTCATACCGTCTGTGAGGAAGCCGCTTGCCCCAACCTCAATGAATGCTGGGGTTCACGGACGGCTACCTTGATGGTGCTAGGAGACATCTGCACCCGAGGCTGTCGTTTTTGTAACGTCAAAACCGGTCACCCCCGTGGTCTCGTCGATCCGAACGAAGTTGAAAATGCGTCCTTGATGGTCAAAATGATGAACTTAAACTATCTGGTGTTGACCAGCGTAGACCGTGACGACCTTCCTGACCATGGAGCCGGACATTTTGCCGCCATTATTCGGCGCATCCGTCAAGATCATCCCCAAACCAAGGTCGAAGCCCTTGTCCCCGATTTTGCTGGTGATCCTAGTCGTATGAATATTTTGGTCGAGAGCGCGCCCTTCGTCGTGGCCCAAAATCTTGAAACCGTCCGACGGCTAACCCACCCTGTGCGAGATATTCGGGCTGGCTACGAACTCACTTTGAGTTGCCTCGAGTTTTACAAAGCACAGGGAATGCGTACCAAGACCAGCCTCATGGTTGGCCTGGGCGAAACCTTCGACGAGCTCGAAGAAGCCATGGTGGACTTGCGCCGCGTTGGTGTGGATGTTCTGACTCTTGGTCAGTATCTTCAGCCGACCAAGGCTCACCTCCCCGTCCAGCGCTTTTATACCCCACAAGAGTTTACTCAGCTTAAACATGCCGCCTATAAAAAAGGTTTTGCTTTTGTGGCGGCCGGCCCCCTGGTTCGCAGTTCCTACAAGGCCGCTGACTATTTATCTTTCCTTGAAAACCGGTCCACCGGTCAGGAGTCACTATGACAGAGAAACGCTACACCAAGAATGGCGAATGGGCCGCTTGGGACCGGGATCGGCTCGTGGTTGGCCTTTCGCGCGCGGCGATCGAAGCTTTAGGCGAGGTCACCTTTGTGGCGGCACCTATTCTTGGTCAAAAGCTTTCACCAGGGGCTCCCTCTTTTACTGTCGAAGCTGTTAAAGCAGCGGCCGATTTTGAAACTCCGGTTGCAGGAACAGTGGTTTTGGTGAATGAGTTGTTAAAAGCCTCACCAGAAATTCTCAACAAAGACCCCGAGAATGAAGGATGGATTTTTGTCCTTGTTGACGCCGATCGTACAGCTTGGGAGAGTTTACTCGACAGTGCGGCTTACCAGACTTGGACTCAAGGAGAGGCCAGCTTTTCATGAAGTGGCGAGTGTGGATGGCCCCACCGTGCCCAGGGGACGAAGCCATGGCTTGGGACGAAGCCTTATTTCTTTCAGAGGCCTCTCGGCCCGAAGGAACTCCCGTGCTGAGGTTTTATACCTGGCAACCCTCAACCTTATCGCTGGGCCGGTTTCAAAACCCTGAGGCTGGCCTTAACCCTAACCGGCCTTCGGTGCCTGTAGTTCGGCGAACAACCGGTGGGGGTGCGATTTGGCATGACCGGGAATTAACCTATTCGTTGGCCTGTCATCAAGAACACCTGGCAGTCACAGGGGTTAAGGCCTCGTTTGAATTACTGTGTGGATTTATCTTAAAGACGTGGCAAGCTTGGGGTTGGTCAGCTGGCTTTGCCCGAGATACCGACCCCCAAGGCCGTTGGGGTGAAGTCACCGCCGCGTGCTTCGCGGGCACCGAAGAGTACGACATCCTCGTTGATGGCAAAAAGCTGGGCGGTAACGCCCAACGCCGGCAGGGTAAAGCCATCTTTCAGCATGGTTCGTTACCTTTGGACCTCAATTGGGAGACCTTACGCCAGCTTTTCAGGCCCGAAGACTGCCCATCCCCGGAGCACGTAACTGACGTTTTTCACCAGGGTTGGAGTGGAACACCGCGTGAGCTGGCTGATGAGCTGGCCAAACAGTTCTGTCGCCACTTAGGGGTTGATGTTGAGCTCTGGGAACCTGGTGTAGCCGAACAGCGCCTGTTCGAAGAAAGCTTAGAAAAGTATCGTGACCCTGAGTGGACGCTTCGTGGCTACGGTGCCGTTCGCGATTTTAACCACATAGCATCACCGTAGCTAAAAAACCGATAGTGTTCCTTGACGGCCTCTTCATAACTTTCGCGAATAAACTCCCACCCGCCAAAGGCCGCCACCAACATCAGGAGGGTAGATTCGGGGGTGTGAAAGTTCGTAAACAGCTGATCTACCGCGCCAAAGCGGTAACCGGGGTAAATAAAAATATCTGTGCTATCTTCCCCGGCGCGAAATTCAGTCCCTGACCAGGCGGCCTCTAACGTTCGCAAGCTCGTGGTTCCCACTGCCAGGATGGGGCGTCCTGCCCGTTTAGCCGCGTTGAGGCGCTCTGCGGTTTCGACTTCGATTCGATAAAATTCTCGGTGCATCTCGTGGTCGCGAATATCTTCGGCCCTCACCGGCAAGAAGGTTCCCAACCCGACGTGAAGAGTGACCGTGGCGGTTTCAACTCCCCTCTGCCTGAGCCGCTCCAAGGCGGCTTGGGTAAAGTGTAACCCGGCTGTGGGGGCGGCGGCCGAACCCACCTCTTTGGCGTAAACGGTCTGGTAGCGTTCAGCATCAGCGTCGTTATCGGGACGGCGGATATACGGCGGTAAAGGAATATGGCCGTTCCTGTCCAGCCAGGACTCCTCGACTCCCTGCGCAAAGGTTATTGTGCGTACGTTCCCTGACGAAGAAGCTATCACGCCCTGTCTGCCCTCGGGAAAATGAATCACCTGACCTTCTTTGAGCCGTTTCGACTTATTCAACAAGCACTCCCAACGGTGCTCGTCCCAACGGCGCAAAAAGATCACTTCCAGCTTGCCACCTGTCGCCAAGGTTCCAAAAACACGGGCTTTACGAACCCGTGAATCGTTAAAAACCAAAAGGGTGTTAGGGTCGACCTGTTCGACAAAATCTTGAAACCGTGCGTGCTCACGGCTGTGGCTAGCCGGGTCAAGAATCATCAGTCGACTGGCCCCCCGAGTTTCTGGTGGGGCTTGAGCAATCAGCTGTGCAGGGAGCTCAAAAGAGAAGTCCTTGGTCTTCACTGGGCTTTTCCTTCCATAGGGCTTCGAGGCCTAAGTGGCGGTAGGCCAAGCCTGTCGCCATACGGCCCCGAGGGGTTCGCATTAAAAAACCC
>JAJXVP010000347.1 GCA_021782055.1 bacterium
CAGCTCACAGGGCTCGAATTGATGGAATTGAGTTGGCGGGAAAAACCGGAACAGCTCAAGAGTATGACCCCAAAACCGGGACATACTCTGAAACCAATTATACGTGTTCAACCATGTTGTTTTTACCAGCGGACCACCCTCGGTATGTGATCTATGTTACCATAAATGATCCGCTGGGTCCGAAAGGCTACTTGGGTGGGGTAATTGCCTCTCCTTTAGCTAAACAAATGGCGGAACGTTTGATTCGCTTGGAAGGTATACCTAAAGAGGGAGAGCCTGTAGTTCAACAGTCGCCGACAATCCGGTTGCCTGAACCACCGGTCTTGACAGTAGGACAAACCATGCCCGATTTGAAGGGCTTAGCCAAGCGGACACTGCTACCCTTGCTTGATCAACCCGGACTACAAGTAGAAATTCACGGAGATGGATGGGTTGTTCACCAAGAACCGACTCCTGGAACGCCACTTACCTCGGGAACAAAAGTTGTGTTGGATCTGAAATGAAATGAGTTTCTTTTCGGCCAACTTGAGGGCGTTACAAAAACGGTTCCCCACGCTATATGCGGATTTGACAGCAATGGCTCCTTTGCCAGTTTCGGAGCCTCAGTTGTCGCCGTCCCGCTCTCTGGAACCCACGTTGGTGTATGGTGGTCGACTCGCCTACAGTGCCTATCAGCCCCGGCGTGATGCCGAACGTGCTTTGCCAGAAATTCAACCTGACTGGGATGCGTTTGTCCTGGTCGGTTGGGGTTTAGGGTATGCGGCGGTTTCTTTGGTTCAGAAAGCTCCCGATTTACC
Organism: bacterium; assembly: GCA_021782055.1. The sequence goes on from JAJXVP010000347.1 coordinate 798, forward strand.
GCTTTTGATTGTCGAACCTGACCCTAGGGTATTTTTACTCAGTTTGGACGCCTCGGATGTTTCAGCGGTATTTGCTCATCCTCATTTGCTGTTATCCATTGGGGGTGACCCATGTCAGCGCGACCTTTGGGTTCAGTTTACGTTTCGTCATGTAGGGGTTCATCAACTTCGCTGTGTTGGTGAGGTTTTTCCTGACTGGATCGCACAGTGGGAAGATTGTCGGCGGACAACTCAGGCACAAGCTCGTGTTAATGAAGATACCCTGTCCCGTTTTGCTTCACTTTGGCTTCGGAATCACGCTCGAAATCGCCTTACTTCGGGCTGGAACACCCTTAAGGTACTCAAGAGTCAAGGGAAGGGACAAGCTGTAGTGATCGCCGCTGCTGGTCCTTCTCTAACGGCCTCAGTACCTTTTTTGCGCCAATACCGCTCAAGGTATCTTTTGATTGCAGTAGACACTGCATATTCCATTCTGCTTCGGCATGGGTTGGTTGCTGACTTTGTCACTGTAGGTGACGGCCAATACTGGAATTCACGGCACTTGGATGGCGGCATCGCGTCCTCAACGCGGATTATTACAGATTTGTCGGCCTCGCCAAGGGTTTTTCGTTGGCCCCAGCAAACCTATGTGGCAGCGTGTCAGGTGCCCTTTTTGCGGGGTTGGGAACAACGAGCGGGCTTCGTAAGTGATCCTCTGCCCAGTGGGGGGTCGGTTGCCACGATGGCCTGGTCTTTCGCAATGTACCTCGAGGCGGCCGAAGTTTGGTGTGCCGGTTTGGATTTGGGGTATTCGGGTGGGAGTCATGCCCAAGGTAGCCAATTTGAAGAAGGCTTTTTACGTCAAGCGTCTCGCCTAAAACCTGCTGAAACTTTGGGGTTTCGAATGCTCAGTGATACGATGCTAACGTGGCGAGAGGGAATCTCTGGTCCGGTGCGTTCGGATATCCGCATGGACCTTTACCGGGCTTGGCTCGAGACTGAGGTTGCCAATCACCTTGAGGTATCCGTGTGGAACCTGAGTACCACCGGATCGTTGATCAAGGGGCTTAAGCGACCTGTCGAGGAAACACCCCGAGAGTATGGCCCTGCTATTACACACCCCCAGCGTGCAGTAACCTCTCCTCCTTGGCAGAAAGATAACTGGAATCAAATAAACTTTTTCGCTCCAGATGCACAGTCAGCCATCAAATTGTTGCTGGAGTGCTGGCCGCCGAAGGGCACTTATGAAATCACCCACGAGTTTCGCCAGGCCTGGGAAAACGTTGTAGCCACGCTGAGGCGAGCCTGGGGTGACGCCACTTGGTCCTTTCTGACGAAAGCCGCCGTACGAACATGGGAAACCTTTCCCGGGCCTCGGTCGCTGGCTCGTCTCAAGGAGACGATCGTTACCCTGTCGTCGCTTGTGGAGGTGGCGAAGGACCTCGAGGAAAGCCTGTTTCTTAATAAAAATGAAATCTTTTAATTTTTTTGTTTTTTTCTTTAAGATTACCGTGGCGGCGCCGATAAAGAAAGGGAGCGAGATGAATCGCCAACGCAACGGTATGCCTGTCTTACGACGTCCAGAGGCATACCGTTTTTTTTTAGACTTTGGTCATGCTTTTTGATCAGCTTTTTGTGGTAGCTTCAAAGAAAGTTGATGCAAGACGTGCCATTCAGGAGTTTCTTCGGGTTCAAAAAAGGCAAAAATACAGAACGCCGAGCCTTGCTCGCGTCGCCGCATGCCTAAGAGTACGTCATGGACAACCCGAGAGAGTTTTTGTGCATGGTGCAGGACCACAACCAAAGGGGTTGCTTTTGTTCCTAGGGAGGTCAATTGATCAACAAGACTAGCTTCATTGATTTCATTCTTTCGCTGAGCCTTCCACCTTTGGCGTAGACGGCGAACATACGAGGGTGACCGATCCGAAGCTTGACGTTCCCAACCTGTGTCTAAAAAGGCTTGAAAGTGCTCTAAGGTTCCCTGAACTACCTTGTCGGGAAGTTCAAGATAGAGGGCCTTAGTTTTAAGGCTAAGCAAAAACTGGCCTATAGGACTGGAATGCGGGGGCTCTTGGACAAACCGCAACGAGCCTGTTTGTACTGCGGTTTTTCGCCAATCATTGGTAAGCCGCTGTAAGACCAAAGACACCAAACCGCTTTCTGAATACCAAGGAAATTTTTCTGCGGCCGAAGGCTCAGTTGCAGACCCCGCTTCATAGGCCGCCATTTGCGGTTCGTCAGCTTGTAAGGTCTCGGTTTGCCGCTCCTGGGGCGGGGATCTAGGCGGTGCTGAACTGACTGTTGCAGTTTTATTCGCCGCTTTGGGTTTTTGCCATAAGGTTAAGGTTTCGCTTCCTGGATGGAATAGGTCCTTGCGCAAGGCAAAATCTAAAAGATCCTCTGGGGTAAAGGTCAAGTTGTCTTGAATAAAAGGGGACAGACTGCGGAGAGCCTCGTCGCTA
>JAJXVP010000348.1 GCA_021782055.1 bacterium
CAGACCAAAACTGACTGAGTCCGCTATGCCCGTGAGTACAAAGAATGACCAGACCGGCTTGAACTTCTTTGTGCACGTGAGCGATCTCGCGCGCGATGCGGTTCGACGTTGCCGGGCGTACAAGGCTCTCGAGGCGTCCGGGCCAGGCCTCTTCTAGCGATTGCTGTAGAGACTGCAAATAAAACTGGGCCTCTTCACGAGAACCGAGGTGACGCTGGCCGTGAATCTTCTTGGGTGGTCGCTTTTCGACAATATGCACCAGGATCAGCTGTGCTGAGGTGTGTTCCAAAAAATACCGGCAGGCGGGAAGCACCGCCTCGGCTAACACCGAGCCGTCGAGGGGAACCAAAATACGATCCAGAGTTAGGGGAGTCATGTGGCACCTCCGAAAGTCTGAAGTGTGAGGAAAACATTCAACACCACAATGAGGATGGTAATCACCCAGGCGGCCGCGCTGGTCAAACGCCGGTTGACCAAGGGGCCCATTAAGGGGCGGTTCGCCGTAAAAAAGATTAGCGGAAATAGCGCAAAGGGCAGGGCAAAGCTCAAAAATACCTGACTGGCAACCAAGGTTTGAGTCGCATCTAACCCTAGGCTAATGACGGTCAGAGAGGGAATCATCGTAACCAGCCGGCGCACCCAAACGGGAATGCGGTGCTTTAAAAAACCCTGCATGATGATTTGGCCTGCACTGGTACCGACGCTGGATGACGCTAAACCTGACGCCAACAGCGAAACCCCAAAAAAAATCACCGCCGCCGGCCCCAAAAGGGGTTCGAGGGTTTTATAGGCGACTTGAATAGAGTCGATATCGGTATGCCCCGTGGCCCCAAACGCACTGGCAGCCATAACGAGCATCGCGGTGTTGATGAGCATGGCCACCGTCATGGCAATGACAACATCGGCCAGCTCGAAGTGAAACAGTTTTTTTTGTTTAATAGGGTCGCGAACAACAATTCGGTTTTGCGTTAAGGCGCTATGCAGGTAAATGACGTGGGGCATGATGGTAGCACCGACAATACCCGTTGCTAACAAAACACTTTCTGACCCTTGAAAGTGCGGGTTAAGAATACTACCGGCGATTCCGCTCCAGCTGGGGTGGCCAATGATCAGCTCGGCAAGGTAACTCAGGCCTACCACAGCAACCAGCGCACTGATGACAGCTTCGAGGGGGCGAAAGCCGAACCTTTCCAAGCCCAGAATTAAGAAGGTCACCACAGCGGTGAGAAGCCCCCCTACCAGCATCGGCATCCCGAACAAAAGGTTAAACCCGAGGGCGGCCCCCAAAAACTCCGCGAGGTCGGTAGCCATGGCGGCTAACTCCATAACACCCCACATGACCCAAACGAGCCAGAGCGGCAAACGGTCACGACACAGTTCGGCGAGATTTTTGCCTGTAGCGATACCTAGTTTGGCGCTGAGAGTCTGAATGAGCATCGCCATCAGGCTCGAAACAATGACAACCCAAACCAAGAGGTATCCGTACTTGGAGCCGGCGGAGATGTTGGTGGCAAAGTTACCGGGGTCAATATAGGCCACAGAGGCGATAAACGCTGGCCCCAGAAAGGGGAGAAGTTTTTTGAAAAGTCCGGCCTTGCTCGGGTTGCTTTCCAGCTGTTCTTGCGCGAAGTTTTGACCCGTGCTCATAGCCAGGAGCATACTCGTGCAGTGAACAGAAGGCAAGTCAAAACGGCGAGGTGTTGAATATTCCTGCACTGGTAGCGATATTCTTGCTTGTGTGGACTCGGACAGTGCGGCCACGAAAAACTGATTTACGAGGTAACAGGGGCAGGTGTCAACTCCCGTCGGGGGTGGAAATCCTCTTTTATCTTGTTCTCTGTCTTGTCCTAGCGGGTCACGTTTGGGCAGATTCTGGTGTCATCAACCAAGCTTTTCCGTGGTTGGGTCAGCATGGGGTGAGTTTAACTCTGCAAGAGACAGACGAGATTTTTGGCAATGTTTCGGGTGGGGTCAAACAAGGCGGTGCCTTCGACGGGTTGACTCAAGCTGATTTACAGATGCGATCATCTGTGTTCGGACTTCCTGGGGGATTGTTGAATGTCAGCGGTCTTGAAATTCACGGCAATAACTTAAGTGCCCAAAACCTCTTTGTTTTACAGTCAGTCAGCAACATCGAAGCTACCGACGGCCTTGGGTTATGGGAACTGTGGTATGACCAAACGTGGGGCGATGTCGCTTCGGGACCCAGGTTCGATATTAAGCTAGGTTTTCAGAGTCTTGACCAAGAGTTCGCCATCAATTCAACAGCCGCTGTTTTTACCAACGCTGGGTTTGGCTGGCCAGCACTCTTTAGCTCTGATCTCCCAGGGGGCGGGCCAGCTTATCCTTTGTCAGCTCTAGGAATTCGCTTTAGGGTTAGGCCCTCAGACCAAATCTCCATCCTAGCTGGAGTCTTTGACGGGCATTCTTCTTTCGCTCTGGCTCCGTTCAATGATGGGGTGTTGGCCATCACGGAAATCCAGGTGCACTTTTTACGAGATCAACCCTGGGGAGGAAGCTTTAAGCTGGGGGCCTGGTATCAAACTAGTAACTTTTCTGATGTTCGCTTTGATACCCAGGGGCTGTCACTGGCCAACCCCGCGTCCAACGGTCAGCCACGGCAGGACGCAGGCAATTTTGCTGTCTATGGTTTGCTTGATGACGTCCTGTGGACCAATCCCCAAGACTCCCATCAAACGTTGGGGTTGTTTCTACGGGGAATGGGGGCTCCGTCCGACCGAAATACTGTTGACTTTGATGGGGAGGCGGGCTTGGTGCTCAAAGATCCCTTTTTTACAGAAAGTTCCGACTCTTTGGGCTTGGGCTGGAGCTATGCTAACATGAGTACAGCCGCTTCGGGTTTAGCTTCGGACCTGGCCCTGTACCAGGGCGCCTATAACGCTCAGCCTTCGGGAGAAAGCGTTCTTGAAGCCACTTATCTGGGCCAGGTCCTGCCATGGTTACAAGTTCAACCCGACGCACAGTACGTTTTCAACCCAGGGGGAGGTGTTGTAAACCCACTGTCGCCTCAGGAACGGCTAGGAAACGAATGGGTTTTCGGCTTGCGGGTGACGGCGCAACTTTAGGCTTTGCGGTTAGTTTGGTCTGCGCTTGACGGCAGCGTAACTCGACCTCAAACTCTTCAGTATGACCCTGTTCGACGCGTACTCGCCAAGCGAGGCCGAGTTGTTACATAGCTTAGGATCGTCTCATGGTGGATTATC
>JAJXVP010000050.1 GCA_021782055.1 bacterium
CGGAACCTCAAAGCGGCCCGCGACGCCTACGATAGCCTTTGAGGAGTTTTAGGGGAGCCGGTTGAAACGCTCGTCTAGCTCTTGTTTTGTTAACAAGCCATCACTGGTGCCGCGTAAGGTGCAGGTGTGCCGAGCCACCATTTGTGCTCGTACCAAAGAATCTTTCAGGGAATAGCCTTCTAAAAAATGAGCTACTAAAAACCCCACGGCTAGGCTATCGCCGGCACCGTTGGTATCGACCACGGCCAAGGGATGGGTCATGGCCGGCAAAGAAAGGCTTTCGGTCGCAGTTACGAGTTCACAACCTTGACTGCCTTTGCCGATCACAACGATACGTTTTGGATTGTTTTGAAGGTAGAATTGAGCGGCTTCGCTAGGTTGAGAAAGGTTAGCTGACGAGAAAAAGATAACATCGGCCGCTAGGGCAAAATCGTGCCGGTAGGTGTCTTTGGGGTCGATAACATCCTGAAGGTCAACGGAAATCAGGCACCCAGCGTCTTTGGCAAGGGGAAGAAGAAACCGACACCAGTTCTGAATCGAAAAGTGAGCGATTCGTGCCCGTTGAAAAAGCTGACGTGCGAGTTCGGGGTCGGCACGCAGATCCATAGCAGATTTGGCGTCATAAAAGTTCCTTCGGCGACCATCGGCACCCATCAGATTAACACTACGATTCGTTCCCGCGGGATCTAAGAAAAAATGGGTCTCGATACCATCTCCTTGCAATACGCGACGAATCTCGTGACCAAGAAAATCATTCCCCACGGCAGCAAGAAGGGCTGTCTTTTTTTCTAGTGCTGCAAAAAGACGAGCGGAGTAGCCCCCTGCTTGTCCAACACAGTCTTTATTATCAGTGAAATTCGATTCTACCGAAAAGTCGATATCAGCACCAGGAAGAAAAACATTGGTGTCAACGCCAACCCCGCCGAGGACAACGGCATCTAAATCTATTGACATAGGCCCTCGTTGCTGAACTTTAGTTTCAGCACGTACATTAGATTGATATCACAAAGGAGAGACTTATGAGCTCGTGGAGTTTAAGCCTTGTCAAGCAAACCCGTGATATCTTGTACAATATGCCACCTGGGGTTTTTCTGCTAGCGGAAAAACTGGGCCGAAAAGGCGTGTGCCTCAGAAATTTTGACGGACGAAATGGGTACATTCGGTTGACCGACTGCCTGAATGACCGCTACCCCATTCGTTCGCACGAAACAGATGAAGTGTTGGCCGATTTTTCTACCATCGATGAGCTTGTCGCTGGTGACTGGGCTGTGGATTAAGCTGATGAACCGCTCTAGCCTGCTGTTCCATATTCCCCATGCCTCGGTGACTTTTCCTTTTCGTGAAGGCTTTACGAGACCTGAGTTGATAGCCCCCGAGGTAGCCAAATTGACCGATCATTTTACCGATCAGATCTTTGCCTGTGACGGTGTCGAACAACTGGCCGCAGACTTTTCGCGGGTCTTTTGCGATGTGGAACGGTTTTACCCCGATGAGCTGGAACCCATGGCCCAGAAGGGAATGGGGTTTTATTATACCCACACCGATGATGGCATAGAGTTTCGCGAAGAGGACCCCTGGAAACAGCGAGTTTACCAAGACTTTTACGTGCCCCATCACCATAGGCTGGAAGAGCTGGTCAACCGACGCCTCACAGCTTACGGGCAATGCCTGCTTCTGGATGGGCATTCTTTTTCGCAGGTGCCCTTTTTTCGTGAGCCAGACCAAGACCCCGAGCGTCCTGATATTTGCTTGGGAACCTTGCCCTTTCATACGCCGAGCTGGTTAAGCCAGTCCGCTACCGAGGTTTTTACCGAGGCAAACTTGACGGTAGCCTTGAACCGACCCTACGCGGGGAGCATCGTCCCCTTGAGGTTTTTGGACAAGGAACCGAAGGTTTTTTCGCTTATGATTGAGATCAACCGCAGGCTCTACCTCGACCACAATCAGCAACCCCGCCCCGGGCAGATTCAGGCTTTGAGGGGGCTGGTAGAGAAGCTTGTGAAGCGTATTTCAGGGGGAGCTGACTGGGGTTGACTTTGGGGGAAGAGAGCTTAGAATTAGCGGGGTTGGGAAGAAGGTATGGGGACGAAATGGACATCGGTACGCTCGTGACGAACACGTTGTGGGTCAATATTGAGAGAATGAGCCATTTGAGCCTAGTGTTTCCAATTGTGGAAGTGATATACTCATTAGAGTAATGATAATTGGTTTATTGGGTGCAATATATGTTAAGTGATTACTCTCCAAGAATAGGTTAATTTATTTCTTGAAGTAAAAAGCGTCTATAGTATCTGTTTACCAGTATTTTTTGGCAATGGTGAACAAACAATAAGTATTTTACTTTTTCATTTAGAGGTAAATAATGAGATCGATCAAAGTTGCTTGCCAACTCCAACCTAATGCACTTGAAATCAACGTTGGCGATCAAATCGAACAACTTGATCAGATTATACATGATACGAATGGTTCTGATTACTATAAAAAAACTTTTATCACCGAGGGTATGCGAGTTCTGCTTACTAAGGGTCTGGCGAGACTAGCCGGGAAATCGTCTGACTGTGTATTTCACCTCAAGCAAGCGATGGGTGGTGGTAAGACTCATATCATGGTCGGTTTTGGTTTATTAGCAAAAGACGCTAGTCTTCGTTCCCAGCTGGTAAGTGATATCCCCTATCATAATGGTTTCACAAATGCCAAGATTGCGGCATTTAATGGTCGCAATAATCCGCCCGCATACATATGGGGTGAAATTGCCAGGCAACTTGGAAAAGAGACACTGTTTCGAGAGTACTGGGAGTCTGGTGCAAAAGCTCCTGATGAAACGGCGTGGTTAAGGCTATTCGAAGGTGATGATCCTGTACTTCTATTACTCGATGAAATGCCCCCATATTTCCACTATTATAGTACCCAGGTTTTAGGGCATGGCACCATTGCTGATGTAATAACTCGTGCTTTCGCCAATATGCTTACAGCAGCTGCCAAGAAAAAGAATGTTTGTATTGTTGTGTCTGACCTTGAAGCCGCTTATGATACTGGTGGAAAACTGATTCAAAAAGCACTCGATGATGCTACACAAGAGCTCGGACGTGCGGAAATCAGTATCACTCCAGTCAATTTGGAATCGAATGAAATCTATGAAATTTTGCGCCGGCGCCTATTTGTTTCCTTGCCAAATAAATCAGAAATAGCCGATATAGCTTCTGTTTACGCAAATAGGTTGGCTGAAGCAGCAAAAGCCAAGTCGGTTGATAGAAGTGCTGAATCACTGGCAAACGAAATTGAAGCGACTTATCCCTTTCACCCCAGCTTCAAAAGCATTGTAGCACTCTTTAAGGAAAATGAGAAATTCAAGCAAACCCGTGGTTTAATGGAATTAGTATCGCGATTACTTAAATCTGTTTGGCAAAGTAATGAGGACATTTATTTAATCGGTGTACAGCATTTTGACCTATCCATATCCGAAGTAAGAGAAAAGCTTGCGGACATATCGGAAATGCGTGATGTGATTGCCAAGGACCTCTGGGATTCTTCCTTTAGTGCCCATGCTCAGCTTATAGATATAGCAGCAGGTCGTAGATACGCGCAACAAATCGGTACATTGCTTTTGATGGCGAGTCTTTCTACAGCCATCAATTCAGTAAAGGGCTTAACACAAAATGAAATGATCGAGTGCCTGATCGATCCCAATAATCAACCGAGCGACTTCAAGAAAGCCTTCTTGGAATTGGATAAAACTGCTTGGTACCTACATCAGAGTCAAGAAGGTCGCAGTTATTTCGACCATCAGGAAAACCTTACCAAGAAATTGCAAGGGTATGCTGAGAAAGCGCCTCAGAATAAGGTTGATGATTTAATAAGGCATCGACTTACCGAGATGTACTCACCTACAACAAAAGAGGCTTATGAAAAAGTCTTACCTTTACCAGAAATGGATGAAGCATCGGCTGCTATAAAGACAGCTCGTGTAATGCTGATTATTAGTCCTGATGGTAAAGTACCACCCGAAGTAGTCCTGCAATTTTATGCCAATCTTGGTAACAAAAACAATCTTCTGGTCTTGACTGGCGAAAAATCACAGATGGCTAGCGTTGAGAAAGTTGCACGGCATGTTTATGCAGTTTCCAAAGCTGATCCAGAAATTCCAGCGTCACATCCACAACGGAGTGAATTGGATGAACGAAAGGCGCAATATCAAAATGACTTTCAATCCACTGTACTCAATGTATTTGACAAGCTGTTGTTTCCAGGAAGCCAGCAGAATGAGGACATTCTGCGTGCGAAAGTTTTGGATAGTACTTACCCTTCAAATGAACAGTACAATGGTGAGAGACAGGTAATAAAGACACTAACTTCCGATCCAATTAAACTATACAACCAGGTACAAGAGAACTTTGATACACTGAAAGCCCGAGCGGAGCAACTGCTATTTGGAAGTTCAGATGACATGCGAAAAACAGACCTCATAGAAAAAATGCGGCAGAAAACGCAAATGCCGTGGTTGCCACCAAAGGGGTTTGATCAACTGATCCAAGAGGCTTGTCAACGTGGAGCCTGGGAAGACGTCGGGAACAGTATTATTACCAAAAAGCCTCGACCTAAAACCACCCAAGTAGTAATTAATCAAGATTCAGACTCAGATGATAATGGCAATGTCAGACTAAAAATTGAAGCAATTAATGCTGGTAACGCACCCCGTATCCACTATCAAGAAGATGGAGCAGTAAGTACTGCAAGTCCTGTGGTGTCTGATAACATCCTTATTTCTAAGGCACTACGGGTACAGTTTTTGGCTGTTGATCCTACTGGGAAAAACCAAACCGGCAACCCTACTACTTGGGAAAATAAGCTGTCTATTAAAAATCGATTTAATGAAAGCACTCGGACAGTTGAGTTATTGGTTATACCGAAAGGTTCTATTCGCTATACTCTGGATGGTTCGGAAGCCCGTAATGGAATGGCCTATGAACGTCCTATTACCATTGGGGATGCTGCTCAAACTGTATATGTATTTGCCGATTGCGAAGGCATAGAAACAAAGCGAACCTTCCAATTTCCCGCAAAAGGAAAGCAAGAAGTTGAAATTAAAAAGGATAAACCTGCTCAAATTGTTAGCCAAACACCAAAACGGCTGGATAATTCGGCTAAAACGTATGAGGGTATTAAGCTTGCAAAAGAAAGGGGTATAACTTTTGAACAAGTTCAATTGCAATTGGGATCGTCACCAAGAGTGATTCACTTGTCTCTAGGTGAAATGCCAGTAAGTCCAGAATTCCTTGAAGTAGCATTAAACCATTTGAAGGCGATTTTGGACATGGACGCCCCGGTTCTGTTTTCGTTTAAGAAAGCAAATACCCCAACTGGCTTTGATTTAGAGCAGTTTACGAAAGCCTTGGGCATCGAACTAAAGAATGGTGAGGTGGTTCAGGAATGAGTGATACCATCGATTTTGGTGCCCCGAAAGCCTATGGTGCACACCATTTTTATGTAGATATTCCAGCAGAACCCAAAGCTGCGGTCATAATTTATGAGGACTTTGGATTCGATGGTGATGAGACAAAGCGCGAAACAACCGAAAAACGAGTTATCTTAGCTCGCGAGTTGTGGAATAAAATTAAAGACGAAGCCAGACGGGACTTTAACGACCGGCTAAAATCAAAAAAACAAGCGACAGGTACTTGGTCGATAGGGGTTATTCGATTGGACCGCTTATTAGGGCGGGAGTTATGTGTTTTAGCATGGGCAAGTGAGCATGCCACTCTGGAGGAATGTGGAATCATCTGTCAGAAATGGTTGGCTCTTAGACCAGAAGAACGGTGGTGGTTGTATTCAAAAACTGCCTCTGAAGCAGCTTTGGCAGAACAAACAGTTCGAGGTTGGCGCAAAGCTCTTTATTGCGCATTGAGTGATGGTGAAAGTATCAGGTTAAAAACTGTAGTAAGTCCGAAAAGCAGAAAAAGAGATGAAACAGACCTTATGAGCTTGTTTGGATCCCTTGAGGGGGAAAAGTAATTTGTTAAAGAGAATTGAGGTTCAACGATTTCGAGGATTTAAACAATTAATAATTGATGTTCCTAAAGTCCTTACCTTGATGGGGCCAAATAGCTCTGGTAAGACTACTGCATTGCACGCAATTCGAGTCGCCTGTCAATCTGTTTGGCTGGGGATGGAAAATGCCGAAAAAATTAGCTTTACAGACAACTTGTTTAAAGTTGATGACTTAGTTGTCAGAGATATTTCACAGTTAATGCCTATTGCAGACTGGCAAGCCTTGTTTGTTGATCAAAAAGTTAGTGAAACTATTCATTTTTCGATAAATCTTGAATTTGACATTAATGATCCGATCTCAGAAATTGAAGTACAAGGACGGTATGCTCGCAACGACAATTTAAAAATTGTCGCTAAAGTGGAAGCCAAAGAATTGGCAATTCTGTTAGACGGCGTATCCTCCAGAACCGCCTTATACAAAAAGCAAATAAATGAGTATTTTGTAAAGCATTTACCTAAAGCAATTTTGATACCTCCCTTTTATGGAGTCATTCGCAGCGAAGAATATCGGGCAAAGGCCGTTGTGGATGCAATGATTGGTTCAGCCGACCAAAGCCATGTAGTTCGAAATATGATTGCCCGGCTAACGCCACAACAATTTGTCCAGCTCAATGCATTCCTTAAAGATATGGTCAACGCTGAATTAGTGCAGAGACCCCAGGGGGATGAGCTTGAATCTGTGCCGACTATCCGAGTAACCTTCAAAGATTCTAATGGAGATTTGGAACTATCTGCTGCTGGTGCTGGGCTGATAAATTTAGTGGCAATTTATTCCTCTTTGGCCAGGTGGCAGTCTGAAAGTTCTGAACGACAAATTATTTTTCTACTTGATGAACCAGAGGCTCATTTACACCCTCAATTGCAGAGTTTAACGGCAGATAGATTAGCAACTATCATTACAGAAACATTTAATGCCCAATTAATTATGGCAACTCATTCTATTGACATAATTAATGCACTAGGAAAAAGAACTGATGCAGCTGTTTTTAGGACTGATCGCTTAAATAAAGAAACTGGTGGCCAAGAACTGTCTGGCCAAGATGCACTTCTTGATGATCTAAGTCGATGGGCTGATATGACGCCATTTAGTGCCTTAAATTTTTTGGCGTCAAAACGGATTTTTTTCCATGAAAGCAAATCTGATTCTGCCATAATCAAGAAGTGTGCAGATATATTGTTTAGAAATAATCCTGCAAAAAAAGGCGCTTTCGAGAAATGGACTTTTTTACCTTTGGATGGTTGTGAAAATCGCGCTATGGCCAGCATGCTGGCAAAGCTCTTGCAAAGTAATCTAATTGCTGGGAATCTTGATCTGAATCAGTTTAAAATTTTCATTCAGCTTGATAAAGATTATTCTGATGCTCAACCTGGTTTGGCACAACTTGCAGATGTCAATATCCCAGCCTTTACCAATTACTGGTCACTACATAGTATAGAGTCTCTGTTCTGCGAGTCGGCTATTCTTTATCAGTGGTTAAAAACAGAATATCTAAACCTTGAAGAAAATAAGATTGTCGATGCAATTTGTAAAGCCAATTCAGCAGAAGATTTGAACCAGTATGCGCGAGAAAAGAGGCAGGATACTTTGTTGAAACAACTGCCGAAGACATCTGAAAATATAACGGTAACAAATAGGCAAGCCCAAGCAGACATATCTAACCATCCGTCAATGTATCAACGAGGAAAAGATCGTGCTCAATTTATTTTGAGTTTAATAAAAAAGGACTTAGGCCTAGAAGCCAAAAACCTTACTACAGACTTGTCAAAATTCATAAATAGAAAACAAATTGATAGCTTACCTGCTGGTAATCCTGATATTGTTCCCAAAGAAATAAAAGGCCTCCTCGAATGGATGGTAAAAAATGCTTGAACCCTTTTCCTGGCGTGATCGTCCCTCATTGATTGAAGTCTTATTCCCCGTTCAGAAAATATCTGTTGAAAGCTATAAGGAGCAGATGGCTGGAAGTGGCAAAACCTTGACTGCTTTGGGTAGTTATTGGAAGGGCCGTAAACCATTAATCCTGAACAAAGCCTGTATTTTAGGTGCATTGCTACCTGTAAGCAATGATAATTTGAAAGACCTGGAAATGTTTGAAAAGCTAATGGCAATGGATGCGGATGCTCTTTGGTTTCGACTTCAAGAAAAAAACGCCAAAATCCCAGAGTACTTTGCAAAAAATAGAAGGTCCGATAGTGATTTGATCGGCTACAAGGCGTGGGTAGAGGCCTCTGCTCGCCCTGAAGAATGTGGTGACGACTTATTTGCACCTATTTGGGATGCTGTGAACGCCCACTTGGGAACCAACGCCCAATCCTTTCCAGAATTGGTTGAACAAATGGGCATAGCCCGCTTTGGACACCGGCCCAAGGTGGCCGATGTGTTTAGCGGCAGTGGCCAAATTCCCTTTGAAGCTGCCCGCTTGGGCTGCGATGTCTATGCCAGCGATCTTAACCCTATAGCCTGTATGTTGACTTGGGGAGCATTCAATATTGTTGGTGCCCAACCCGAGAAGCGGAAAGAAATTGAAAAAGCCCAAAAAGAGTTAGCACAAAAAGTCCAGGCAGAAATTGACGCGCTGGAAGTGGAGACTGACGGAAAGGGTTGGCGTGCCAAAGCATTTTTGTATTGTGTTGAAGTAAAATGCCCGGAGACTGGTTGGATGGTACCTTTGCTTCCAAGCTTAGTGATCAGTCAGCCAAGAACTGGGGAACGCAACAATGTTATAGTTCAACTTTTGCCTAATCAACAAAGCAAAAGCTATGACATAAAAATCCTCGAATGGGCTAGTCCAGAACAAATGGAACAAGCTGCAAAAGGTACTATTCAAGGGGGCGAAATCATTCACTCACCCGATGGTAAAGCCGTATATCGAACCAAAATTAGCACCATAAGAGGTGATTATAAGGATGGGAACGATAACAGGAACCGACTGCGGCTATGGGAAAAATCTGATTTCGTGCCAAGACCAGATGACATTTACCAGGAACGATTGTACTGTATTCAATGGATACGCCCAAAAACGGACTCAAATCGCGATGAGTACCAGTTCCGGTCTGTAACCGATGACGACTTGGCCCGAGAGAAAAAGGTTATTGATTATGTGGGTTCCAACTTAGGTGCATGGCAGGAAAAAGGCTGGGTGCCTGATATGGTGATTGAACCTGGCGATAAAACTGATGAACCGATACGTACACGAGGCTGGACTTATTGGCACCATTTGTTTAATGCACGGCAACTTTTGGTTGCAGGAACTGCTCGGAAGTACATGAGCTCATTGTCATCTATTTCATTTGCGCAGAGTGTTAATTGGAATTCCCGAATAAGTCACTGGAGTCCTTTGGATGGCGGTGGTGGCTCTGTAAAACAGGTTTTCTATAATCAAGCTCTCAATACATTTTACAATTATGGATGTCGGGCAACTAATTATTTACAAGGGCTATATATTGCGAGCTATTTTAACTTTCCAATAAGTGGAAATACAGCTGTAAATTCTCAGCCAGCTGAGACCCATAATACCCAAAACGATATCTACATCACCGACCCACCCTATGGCGATGCGGTAAAATACGAAGAAATTACTGAGTTCTTTATTGCCTGGTTGCGCAAGAATCCGCCTCCAGAGTTTGCTCATTGGACCTGGGATAGCAGGCGAGCCTTGGCTGTAAAAGGGGAGGACGAGGGCTTCCGTCAGGGAATGATTGCCGCCTATACAGCTATGGCCAAGCACATGCCTGACAATGGCATCCAGGTTCTGATGTTTACCCACCAGTCGGGTTCCATTTGGGCCGATATGACTAATATTATCTGGGCGAGTGGCTTACAGGTTACTGCTGCCTGGTATGTGGTTACTGAAACTGACAGCGCTTTGCGCCAAGGAGCCAATGTAACCGGAACCATCATGTTAGTTTTGCGAAAGCGGACCAAAGAGCTCTCAACCTTCCGAGATGATCTTGGCTGGGAGATCGAAGCTGCGGTTAAAGCTCAAGTTGAATCGCTAACCGGCCTTGATCGGACAGTACGTGAACGAGGGTCTCAAGGATTGTATAACGATGCCGATTTGCAAATGGCCGGTTATGCAGCAGCCCTAAAAGTCTTAACAGCCTATACCCACATCGACGGCAAGGACATGGTGGTTGAATCAAAAGCTCCCAAGGTGCAAGGACGAAAAACTTTTGTTGAGGAATTAATTGATTTTGCTGTTCAAACAGCTGTGCAATTCCTGGTTCCCACAGCTTTTGACAAAGCTGAATGGCAAAAGCTCGAACCAGTGGAACGGTTCTACCTTAAAATGGTTGAGATGGAGTTTATGGGGAATAAGACCTTAGATAATTACCAGAATATGGCCAAGGCCTTTAAGGTTCGTCACTTTGATCAGTTAATGAGCGACAATTCCAAGGCTAACTCTGCTCGGCTAAGAGGCGCCAGCGAGTTAAAGTCGTCTCTAATGTCTGGCGACGCTGAGATTGCCGGTACCCCTCTGCGGGCATTGTTGTATGCTATTTATGAAGTAACAAAAGAAGTAGAAATTGACGACATCCTGCTTCACCTCATGCAGAACTGTGCCAATTATCTTCAAGTCAAACCTACCCTTGTAAAAATGGCGAGTTACCTGGCATCTATGCGTACTGGCCTCAAAGCTACAAAGACCTTTGCCCCGGACCAGGAAGCCAGCGCTTCCCGTGTTATAGCCGAAGCCTTGCAGAATCAGAGGATTTAGCAATGGCAATCAAGCGCTTCTCTTCCCGAACTGAACGGCTCGATTCTGAGTTTCTGGCCGCAAGCTTAAATGATGCGTCCAAATATTATCGTATTGCTGGCTATTTTCGAAGTTCCATTTTCGAACTTGTTGGGGAAGAAATCGCTCGTATCCCTGAAGTCAAAATAGTCTGCAATTCAGAGCTTGATCTAGTAGACTTTCAAGTCGCTACAGGCCGTACAACGGCCCTTAAAGAGCGTTGGAATGAGGTTGATGTAGAAGCAGAGTCTTTGCTCTTAAAAGAGCGCTATCAGAAGCTTGAGGCCTTATTGCATGCTGGGAACGTTGAAATACGTGTCGTGCCCCGTGAACGAATATTCCTACATGGAAAAGCAGGTTCGATTCATTACCCCAACGGTCAAAGAAAATCTTTCATCGGATCAGTCAACGAGACCAAAAGCGCATTTGCACATAATTATGAACTTGTTTGGCAGGATGATGACCCGGTTAGCGCAGATTGGGTTGAGGCTGAATTTTGGGCTCTATGGAAAGATGGTGTTCCCTTACCAGACACCATAATTTCTGAAATCAGTCGCGTCGCAAATCGGCGTGAAATTACCGTAGATGTATTAAAACCAACCGAGATTCCCGGTGCCGCCTTGGTGGAGTCACCCATATATCGCGGAGGTGAACAACTTCAACCCTGGCAACGCTCGTTTGTTACTCTGTTTTTGGAACATCGTGCTACGTATGGAAAAGCAAGACTGTTACTGGCCGATGAAGTAGGTGTTGGCAAAACCTTATCAATGGCAGCAAGTGCCTTGGTAAGCGCGCTATTGGAGGACGGTCCTGTACTGATTCTGGCTCCATCTACACTAACGATTCAGTGGCAAATTGAACTCATGGATAAACTTGGTATTCCCAGTGCTGTTTGGTCATCACAAAAAAAAGTCTGGATAGGTGTTGAAGGCCAACAGCTGTCACCAAAGGGTGAAGGTTCTTCAATTAAAAAATGCCCCTACAAAATAGCCATTGTTTCTACGGGCTTAATTATGCATCAGCGAGAAGATACTGAGTTTATCAAAGAAGCCGGATATTTGCTCAAAACTTCTTATGGTACTGTGATTCTCGACGAGGCACATAAGGCAAGGGCACGGGGTGGATTGGGTGAGAAAGCTGCGGTACCCAATAACCTGTTGGCCTTTATGCTACACATTGGCAAAAAAACCAAGCATTTGATACTTGGGACAGCGACTCCGATTCAAACGAATGTCAGGGAATTGTGGGATTTATTAGCAATTTTGAACAGTGGAGCTGAATTTGTACTTGGTGATGGACTCTCGGCTTGGCATGATATTGAAAGAGTCCAACCCTATATTACAGGACAAGACGAGGTAAGTAATTCCCAAGAAGCATGGGAACTATTACGGAATCCACTACCTCCAGAAGCAGAGACTGATTTAGTCCGCAGAATTCGGGATTCTTTAAGTATCAATCCTATAGATTTTTATGCTGCCCATAGATTTGATGATCTTGATTTTCTTATCAAGGACCTGTGGCTTTCGGAATGCTTAACCGGGGGTTTCTTCAAAACCTATAACCCGGTTTTACGACATGTCGTTCTAAGAAAAAGAAAAGAGCTTGAAAAAGCTGGTTTACTGGAGCCCGTAGGAGTGCATATCCATCCTACCAAAGACCAACAATCAAAATATCAGTATCGTTTCGCAGAACTTGGAATTTTGACCAATACACCGTTTGAGGTTGCTTACCAAAAGGCCGATGAATTTTGCGCCTTATTACACAAAAGGTCTCCCTCAGCCGGATTCATGAAAACCCTCATGCTTCAACGCCTCTGTTCAAGTTTTGCATCAGGATTAAAGACAGCGCAGCGAATGCTCAAACACACTATCTCCAATGAAGATGAAGAAGCAATCGAAGATGTAGAACATCTTTTAGCGAAAATGACTCCAGGCGAAGTTGCCTGTCTTAAAGAGATCGAGAATCAACTAACGCGTCCTGAAGCAACAGATTCAAAACTTGATACTGTAAAGTGGTTTCTCACTGAGTTCACAACCGATGAACGAACTTGGCTGGAGCATGGGTGTATAGTTTTTAGCCAATACTATGACACTGCTGAATGGATTGCATCTGAACTTTCAAAAGCATTAAAAAATGAAGTGATTGCTGTTTACGCCGGTGCTGGGAAAAGTGGCTTATTTCTAAATGAACAATATAATACCGTTGAGCGCGAAGTCATTAAATCTGCTGTGCGAAAACGTGAAATACGCTTAGTTATAGCCACTGATGCAGCTTGTGAAGGCTTAAACCTACAAACCTTGGGAACACTTATTAATATTGATTTGCCGTGGAATCCTTCGCGACTTGAACAACGTCTTGGAAGAATTAAGCGTTTCGGTCAAGCAAGAAAATTTGTCGATATGCTGAACCTCGTTTACCATGATACCCAAGATGAAAAGGTTTATGGTGTTCTATCTGAGCGTCTAAAAGATACTTTTGATATATTCGGAAGTCTCCCAGATACCATTGATGACGATTGGATTGATGATGAAGAAAAGCTCAGAAAAAAAATGGATGAATACCTTCACGAAAGAACCAAAGCTCAAAATGCCTTTTCGGTAAAATATCGAGATTCAATTGATCCTGAGTCAAATAAGTGGGAACAATGCGCAAGTGTACTTTCCCGCAAAAATATTGTCGAGGTTTTAAGCCAGCCATGGTAAAAAAAAGACATCCAAAAACTGCTGTTTGCCATGAGGCAATTTTATGCCTTTTTCTGCGACCAATTTAATTTGTCCAACAGCCTGTGGGACAATTGCCCTGGGGGGTACCTTCGCACCTTGCTGGTAAAGATCAAAACAGTCGATACATTTCTTGTCTATGCCCGCGCTTGTGTTGAACATGGGTGGAGTAGAACCTTCCTCGAGTGGCTGATTGACCAGCGTTTCCACGAGCGATTTGGCGAGGCTGTGGTATGGTAAAGAGCCCACGGTCCGATTGGAAAGACGGCAAACCCACTACCCGCGACACAGGAAATATGTGAGCCAAGTGAAGACTACTCTTGACGTTTGATTGGTATCGCTTATAATACCAACATGCTTGACCATCCAATTGTCCTAGATACGAACATCCTCCTTTCGGGACTCAAGAGCCGAAAAGGATTGAGTTTTAGACTCTTGGAACACGTCTTGGCCAATGATGTCAGATTGGCAATTTCAACGCCGCTAATTTTGGAGTACGAATCAACCCTTAAGAAAGTTCTGGTACCCCAAATACTTAGTTTGGATGACGTCGATACCCTTTTGGACTCGATTTGCTCCATGGGAGTTCAAGCGAGAATTTTCTATCTTTGGAGGCCATACCTGAAGGACCCCTACGATGACCATATCCTCGAACTGGCAGTAGCAGCTGGTTCAAAGTATATCGTCACCTATAATCGGAAGGACTTCCAAGATGTCGAACGATTTGGAATTCAGATTATGGAACCACGCGAGATTCTACGGCTTATAGGAGGAGTAGAATGAGTACACTGAGTATTAGGTTGCCCGATTCTCTTCATGAAATGATCAAGAAAGTCTCAAAGGACGACAATATCTCGATCAACCAGTTCATTGCGTCAGCTGTGACAGAGAAGATCACTGCCCTTGAGACGGAGACCTACATCCAGAGCCGGGCGGCTCGAGGAAGTCGGAAAGGATTCGCAGACATTCTCTCGAAAGTGCCGGATGTGCCGGCTGACCCAAATGACCAATAGACGATCATTTCTCTGCTGGCCAGGCAGTCGGCTCGGCGTCCCTACCGAGGCCGGTGTCAACCGTGTGCCACAAGAGAGCACCTAATTCACAAAAATGACGGAGGTGATTTCGCAACTTTGAGGAGTTTGGGGGGATAAACAAGGAGCAGGGTATGCGCGATGACAATAGAAGCCTTTCGGGATATACGAACGGCCTTGTTTGCCAAAGCGGAACACCCCTTGGACTTTGTGTTTTTTACTCCCGATGAGTTTAAAACCCGCGCCCAGGTACCCAATAGTTTTGAGTGGCAGATTGAGCACAAAGGGCAGGTTCTGTATGGATAATCGTTCTGGGGGTGTAGGATTGCTGCTGTGTTTAAGGTCTTTTGAGAATGTGGTATCTCTTCTATACTGGTCGGGCTTTTAGTTGCGACACAGCCTGTGATGTCAATGCTGGTCTGACAGTGTCAACAACGGTTTAGAAGTTCCGCTTTTCACCGGCGGCCAGGTTCCGCTTTTATTTGATTATTCCGGGTCAACGACCCCTATTTTCAATCGGTCTTTCATTCTGTAAGAATCTCCTTTTAGGC
>JAJXVP010000051.1 GCA_021782055.1 bacterium
AGGACTTCCTGACCCCCAGTCAAACGACGCTATTGATTGGGATACTGGAGCAATGATTGGAACAGGTATCGGTGGAGCCGAGACAATGTGTGAAATCGTGTCTCCTCAGGTCAGTGCAGGGAATGTTCGTCGTCTGGGAAGCAGTATGGTGGAACAAACTATGGCAAGTTCCGTCAGTGCCCTGGTAGGTGGACTTTTAGGACTTGGAGGTCAAGTGACCACCAACTCTAGCGCTTGCACCACAGGAACCGAAGCCGTCATCAATGCCTATTATCAAATCAAAGAGGGGCGTTTGCAGAGGATGCTTGCAGGTGGTGCCGAAGGCAGTTCTCACTTTATTTGGGGATGTTTTGATGCCATGCGTGTCCTGGGCCGTGGTTTTAATAACCGACCAGAACAAGCCTCACGCCCCATGAGTGCGTCAACGGGCGGATTTATTCCTGGCTCAGGTTCAGGAATTCTCATGCTTGAGTCCTTAGAAAGTGCCCTAGCCCGGGGAGCCAAAATCTATGCGGAGGTACGGGGTGGTCATGTCAACAGTGGTGGCCAACGGGGAAAAGGAAGTATGACCTCACCTAATCCCGTAGGTGTACAGCGTTGCATTAAAGACGCCATGGAAAGTTCCGGTGTCCAACCTTCAGACATTGATGTGATTAATGGGCACCTAACAGGGACAATGGCTGACCCTCTAGAGTTTGAAAACTGGAGCACCGCACTTGGGTGTTCTCCTGACAAGTTTCCGTTAATCAACTCGACAAAATCGATGATTGGTCATGCCTTGGGTGCAGCTGGTGGTCTTGAATGCGTCGCATCAGTTCTAGAGGTTTCTCATGGTTTTGTCCATGGATCGCTCAATTGTGAAGATTTACACCCAAGTTTAATTCCTTATAGCAAAAGCATTGTACAAAAAACGATTTCTTACGAAACACGACTCTTAGCCAAAGCGAGCTTTGGTTTTGGGGATGTTAATGCCTGTGTTTTTTTCCAAAAATGGACGAGATAATTTCTGAAGAAATGCCCATAGGAGGGGCAAGATTATGCAAAAAGACGAAGCCATGACCAAGGTTCTTGAAATCATTGGACCTTTCTCCAAAAATCAAGAAGCCATCAAAGCTGCGGCACCCTCGACACGTATCCTCGAGGACCTTGGAGTGAACTCGGCACGCTTGGTCGACATTATTTTAGCCTTTGAAGATGAGTTCTCGATTGAAGTCGATGATGCCGCTGCAGACAAAATTCGCACTCTGGGAGATGCTGTTGATATGATTGTTCAAAAAACAGGAAATTAATCATGGGGGATCCTCTAAAGCCATTCCAAGAAGTTAAGCTTTCAAGCTGGGAGAAGTTTTCAATTAAACTTCAAGACACATTAGCGCAAGCACTTATCCCGCTGACATTTTTGCTCATTCTTCTTTGGCTTAGACTCATTCGCGGGTATAGGATCCCTCATCTTGCTCAATTTCGCAAAGCACTTAGGCAAACCCTCGCGCCCCTTTCAGGGCCTCTTTTGATTTGTCCAAATCATCTCACCATGATCGATTCTCTTATTCTTATTTGGGCTATGCATGCTCCTTGGAAGTCTTTATTCAATTCACGAGCCTTTCCTTGGAATACCCCTGAACGCCGTAACTTCTACCGAAACTTCCTTTCCAAAATCCTTTGTTATGTTGGAAAGTGCATACCTGTTATGCGTCAAGGTTCACAAGAAGATACCAAGAAATTTTTTCATAGAGTCAATTATATTTTTAAACGTGGCCAAAGTTTGATGATTTTTCCCGAAGGAACTCGAAGCCGAACGGGTAAAGTCGACACTGAGAATTTTACTTATGGCGTAGGTCGTCTTGTCGATGAAACCCAACGAGCATCACAAAGCCCTCATGTACTTTGTGTTTATTTGCGGGGAAAGAGTCAGTTAGCTCATAGCTTTTATCCGCAGAAAAAAGAAAGATTCTTTCTTGATTTTCAAATGGTTGATCCCCGCACACCTTTAACAGGTTTGAGAGCTGCACGAGATATATCCACAAAAATTATAAAAACACTTTCTGAACTAGAGGCCAAGTATTTTTCACGTCAAAACGCTTGTTGGGAATGACCTTGTTGACCTTGATTCGTCTCACTCTCAAGAAAAGTTTCTCGACAAACGCTATGTTGAACGTGTATTAGCTCCTTCAGAAATTCAAGTTCTTCATCATGTCCAAGATCCTCATTTGACTCTGTGGGCCTTTTGGGCCGCGAAAGAAGCCGGTTTTAAAGTTCTACAAAAAGCTGACTCTACACTTGTTTTTTCACCTCGCCATTTTGAAGTTGAAGGGTCTCCCGAAAATTCCCTATCCTCTGTTCTGCATTTTCAGAAAAAAAAGCTCTTTGTTTCTTGGACTAGGGGACAAGATTGGGTGCATTGTTTGGCAACTTGGAGTGACACTTGTTTGAGTGACACTAGTACCTCCCAGGTTCGAATTGAGACGTTTGATTCAAACTTGTTTACAGAATCTGTGGCTGTACGAATCCTCGCAAAACAACTTTTTGAGGACTTAGGGTGGCATGACGTTGAATTTCGACGTGTTTTACGTGAAGATTCACGACCTCTTTGGCCTCTAGCGTACTGTGGGTCAAATTTACTTCCTGTCGATATCAGTTTTTCCCACGACGGAAAATTTATTGCTGTAGCGTTAGCACTTTAACTATTGAATTTCGAGTTGAAAAGGTGGAAAGGTTTTATACTTCTCGTCGATTTCGTAACGGTTTAAGTCACTCGGAAGTACAGCTTTGATCAAAACCCTCGCTATGGCTCTTCGACTTGTAACAGGCTTAATCCGGAATCCTATCTAGAATACCCGGTGGCTGGGAAGGGAATCTTCAATCAGGTGCTTTTTGATCGAGTAACCGCCTCACCTTGAGACGATCTTCCTTTGTGGCAGGCGTGAAGACCATCATTTTCATTCCCGGATGGCCTTCTACCGCAAATGAATTGGTCTCAAAGGTGATTGAGCCAAACTCCTCCAAGACGAAGGTCTTGATGGGTTGCCATGCAAGATCGACTTCTTTGTCGTCCCAGCAGTTTCCGAATAATTCTGAAGTTTGTTTGAGTCGTTCGATGACCTCTTGGACACGTGGACCGAAGCCACTGCGGTACACTTCGGCTCGAAACTGTGCGGTCATGATGCGTGCCATCTCTTTCGCGGAAGCCGAGCCGTGTCCATGACCTCGTTCGAGCTGTTCAAAGAAGGTTTCGATGATGTTGTAGCGAGCAGGGGGTACCCCCTTAGGGGCAAAGATGAGTTTTGCGGCCCGATTGGCTGCCAACACATCCCAAGCCGCCGACCGAATGGTCGCCGGGCTCAGTTCCAGGGACTCGAGCACATGCAACAACGAGGGCGTGACTGTCTCATCGTCCATGGGAAGGACTTCGGGAGGGCGATTCTGTGCTAAAAGGAATAGATGTTCTCGCTCTCGGTCGGACAACGCCAGACCTCGGGCAAGCCGGTCCAGTACGTCAGCGGAGGGGGTCCCCCCACGGCCCTGTTCCAGCCAGGTGTACCAGGTGGCACTCACGTTGGCGCGTAGCGCAACTTCCTCGCGACGTAGTCCTGGTGTTCGTCTACGGCTTAACGAAAGTCCCAGGCTGGCTGGGTCCATCTTCTTGCGCCGGTCCTTTAGGTACTCTCCCAGGGCGTTATCATTCGGCATCCTGTTGCTCCGGCTACTAGTATACGGTCACGCCTTTTCAGGGACAAGCGTGCGCCGTAACTTTTGGTTATCAAGGAGGAGTCATGAAGATCTTGATAGTTGGTGCCTCGGGGACCATTGGAAGCGCTGTCGCGGACCGGCTAGCCGGGCAGCATACTGTCGTGCGGGCGTCGCGCCACGGCAATGTTCGGGTGGACGTGCGCGATCCGTCATCACTCGAGGCGGTGTTGCGGGATATGAGCGTCGATGCGGTGGTCGCGTGCGCCGGCGATGTGATGGAAATGCGCGAGCGGGTCATGGGGCCACTGACAAACCTTGGTGAGGCGCAATTTCAGTACGGATTACAGAGACTGATCTCGGAACTGGCCCTGGTCCAGCTTTGCGGCAAATACCTTCCGGACGGTGGATCGCTCACACTAACTACAGGACAGTTGTCGTCACAACCGATGCCAGGAACTACTGTGGCGTCGATCATCGGTGCGGGTGTGGAGAGTTTGGTCCGCTCGGCGGCTTTGGAAATGCCGCGCGGTATTCGAGTCAATGCGGTGTCACCCGGCTTCGTCAAAGAGACGATGGAGAAATTGGGAATGGACAGCCAGGCGGGCATTCCTGCGGCAACACTGGCCAAGTTCTACGAACAATGCGTCGAAGGCGCCATCAATGGCGTCATCATCAATCCAATGGAGAATAGAATATGAGTTCCATGAATACTTCGAACTTGCGGGTCGCACTTCCGCTTACCTTTCGGGCGTTGGCCATCGAGAAGCCAGGCTTGCCCGTGACGGAAATCACCAAGACCGTGTCTGCTCTGGCGGACGATGAGGCTCTGATCCGTGTCGGTTATGCGTCGATCAACAAGATGGACCCTCTGCTGGCTCTCAGAAATGGCTTTCAGCTGCCTGAACCTTATGTTTTGGGCTTTGACTTCAGCGGCCAAGTGGTCGCCCTGGGTTCGCCCGGCGGACTCGAACTGGGTGAGGTGGTCTTTGGTAACACGATCACCGGCGGCGGCTTCGCTGAATATATTGTCGTCAAGAAGAATACCGTCGTGCCGTGCGGTCCCCTTCCAGCGGTCGAAGCCGCCGCGTACGGTATCGCTTACTTGACGGCCTACGAATCGATGGTCCTGGCGGGCCAGATCGAACAGCACGCCGGGAAATGGATCTACATTGCCGGTGCGGCCGGAGGTGTGGGGCACTTCGCCACCCAGTTGGCAAAACTCTACGGACTCAAGGTCATCGGCACGGCGGGCAAGGCCCCGTCATTGGCACTGCTGAAGACTCTCGGGGTGGACCATTTCCTCGACTACTCGAAACAGAATGTGGTCGACGAGATCCTGGCTCTGACCCAGGGGCGGGGTGTCGATCTGGTATACGACTCGACCTACAACGCGGCGTCGTATCAGCAATCGGCCAAGGTTGTGGCTTCGGACGGCACCTACATCCGGTTGGGACCGCAGGCCCACATGGCGAACTTTGGACTCCCCGACCTAGCTGGTGAGGTCGAAGCGCGCGGGGCCAAGTTTGTCGTCGGCGATCCTGGCCGCTACCGGACAGACCCGGAGTTCATACCTCACGCAGACCAGTTGCTTCGCGGACCAGCGCAGGCCAAGTCCTGGTATCAGGAAAAGAAGCTCGCCCCCATCGTGACGCATACCGTGAAGTTCACCGCTGTGGCCCTGCAAAACGCCTTCGAAGAATTCCGAGCCGGAACAATCAACGTCGGCAAGGTTGTGGTTCAAGTGAGGTCCTTATGAAAGTCTTTGTCACAGGAGCTACGGGCTTCATCGGGTCGGCGGTCGTCGCCGAACTCCTTCAAAACGGCCACAGTGTTCTTGGCCTGACCCGAAGTGAAGCTGGGGCCCAGAAACTTCGTGCCGCTGGAGCTGAGGTGCATCACGGATCGCTTGAAGACCTGGCCAGCCTCAAGGCCGGTGCCGCCGCAGCAGACGGAGTCATTCATCTGGCATTTATCCACACCTTTCCTGGGGTCTTTTTGGCGCCCAGTAAAGACAAAAAGGCCATCAGTGCTCTGGGTGAGGCGTTAGCCGGTACCAACAAACCCCTGGTTGTCGCGGGCGCTATTCACGCTTTCCGGTCCGGTGTTCTACTCACGGAAGACTACACCCCTAATTACGCGAAGGTCCCCCGCAAGTCTGAAGAAGCTGTGCTATCCTTCGGTTCCCGGGGCGTGCGTGCATCTGTTGTTCGGCTTCCCCCCACGGTGCACGGAGACGGCGACAAGGGTTTTGTCTCCTGGCTGGTGAAGAGTGCCAAAAAACGCGGTCAGGCAGTTTATGTCGGCGACGGTAAACAGCGTTGGGCCGCCGTCCACCGGCTCGATGCGGCGCGTCTGTTCCGGTTCATCGTCGAAAACCCTGAAGCACACGGTGTGTACCACGGTGTCGGCGACGAAGGCGTCCCTTTTGGCGAAATTGCCGAGTTCATCGGCCGCGACCAGGGCGTCCCGACCGCTTCCAAGTCGCGCTGGGGCGCCATACGGGCACTGCGCTTTCTGGGTTTTCTGGCTAGCATTGACAGTCCCGCCAGTAGCCAACGCACTCAAAACACGTTGGGTTGGAAACCGGAGCATCCCACCCTGCTCGAAGACTTTGCGGCGGGGGTCTACAAAACTCCTAAACCCTAGCGCGGCTGATGTTCTACAAAGGATCAGCGTTAAACTTGGGCTTGACGCCTACGAACTCTTTTTTTCCTCTTGAAAATCAGTATTGCTCTCCCCGTTTCTCGTTGGCCAGGGCAGAGGTAGCATTTCGGGAGTAGGTCACCGAGACCGTGGGGATCATAGTTTTTTGTTCAGTCATCAGTCAGTCTCCTCTAACTGCGCATAACTCATTCAGAAACTGGAAGGGTGTAGAAGGTCCCCCTTTTTTCCCCGTGCTGGACCAGTTTCCCTTCATTCTTTAATCGAGCCAACAGCCGCTGGGCCTGATCATCGCCCAAATGGCAAAGTTCAATGACTTCGCTTCGCTGTATTCGTCCGTGGTTCCCTACATGGGACAGAACCATCTGCTCATGCTGTAGAGCGCTGAATCCAGCCTGGCGGGTAAAGGCCACTTGCCGGCCTTTGGCCTTGTAAACTTCGGCTGAAAGGGTGTAGGTGCGGTTGGATTGTCCGTAGGGAACCACAAGGCCCGCCTCGACGAGGTGCTCCAGGGTCCGTCGTGCCCGCGACTCGTCACGATGAATGTGCCGCGACAATTCTTCGGTTCCCAACCGCTTCTATTCCCGCAGGGCGGCCAGGGCGATGAGGCTGTCGATGGGGAGGATTCCACCCGACTGTTGGTTCTCTTGGTCGACCACTAACTGGAGAAAAGGCTCGTCGGCTTCGACCAGGTCTTTGTCACTAAGCCGGTCTCGGTCGCTCTTGAACTCAACGGTGAGGGCTTCTTTGGGAGGTATTTCTATACTCATTTCTCCCCCTTCTTCGCCGTCATCTTAGTGTACAGCTCGAAAAGTTTTTCCAGGCTTTCGGTGTCGTTGCGGAACCGGTGGCTAGGATGAATTGAGCTTTGGCTTTGGGAGTGGTAGAAGTGAGGTGGATGTTGTTGGTCTGGAACTCTCAAACTGATTCTTACCTAAGTCAAATGCTACTCCCTGATTCGAAGAATCCTCCATCTTACCCGCAGTGGAGTCTGAAAAAAATTGACGCTTACGTGTATCATAAGGTTTGAACTTTCGCATTAGTGGTCTCTTCAGGAAAAGGGAAAAAAGACATACATCCGATCGATTTAAATGCATATATTTAGTATTGACAATGCATATTCTATTGTAGGACTATTTTCATAGAGGTGTAGGCACATGAGGACAACACTGGACTTGCCAGAATCGCTGATTGAGGAAGCCATGGCTTTGACTCATGTGAAAACAAAGACCGACCTAATCAAACTGGCGTTGCAAAACCTTATTCAAAAAGAAAAAATCAAAAATTTAAAGAATTTCTTTGGAAAAGTTGATCTCGATATTGATCTGGATCAATTGAGAAGCCGATGAGTCAAGTTCTTGTTGATACTTCCGTCTGGATTTCATTTTTTAAGGGTGATGATTCTTCAAGAGTCCTTTTTCCACTTTTAGATGCGAATAGAGTTTGTATTAACGATCTAGTCTTAGCCGAACTAATCCCGTCGCTGAAACTTCGGAAAGAGTTTCAGATTGTTGAAATGCTTGAGTCAATTGAATGGAAGGAACTCAGAATTGTTTGGTCTCAAATAACGGAAATGCAAACAAGGAATCTGGGAAATGGAATCAATAAGGTGGGAATTCCGGACCTTATTATTGCCCAAAATGCCCTCCAGCATGATGTTTCTATCCTTTCCTTTGACAAGCATTTTCAATTGATGAAGGAATCTATCGGAATACGCCTTTATGAATAACCCCGGGATTGAGGGGGGCCAAATCCTTTGAGAAGATGAAGTCAAAGGAAGTCCTGTCAGCATCGGTGGCCGATAAGATTGGGTGTACCCCTGAGATACTGTTGCGTTGAGTTCATAAATCTGAGATAGATGCTGGTCAAACACATGTTTGCATGGCCACATCATAAAATTTTCCCAAAAAAATAGACTTGACAGTATATGTTTTTATCTTAAACTGTTTATTATATAAACTGTTTCCATTAAGAACAGTAAACTTCACTTCTCCGTTCGAGAAGGAAGTCTTATTGAGGAGAATTCCATGGAAAGTTGGGACGCCATTGTCGTCGGATCGGGGATTGGCGGACTTTCGGCTGCCGGGCTTCTAGCCATTGTCGGCCGAAAGCGCGTCTTAGTTTTAGAAAAGCACACCGAGCCTGGTGGACTAACCCACACATTCCGCAGGGACGGGGCCGTCTGGGACGTCGGCGTCCATTACGTGGGGGAGATGAGATCGGGGACGATGGCCAGGGGCCTCATCGACCTTTTGAGTAGCGGAAACCTCGAATGGAATCGCTTGCCCCACGAGTTTGAACGGTTCGTGTACCCAGGTTTTACTTTCACGGTCCCGTCCGATCCTGGTGAGTACCTAGCCAAGTTGATCGTAACGTTTCCCCACGAAAAGCGTGCCCTGGAACGCTATTTTGCCGACGTTCACCGCGTCTCTTCGTGGAACGTAGGTCGGTTTGCGGCTCGGTTTATGGGAGGTTCCATCGCAAAGATTATACATTTCTTTGGGCGAAAGACCTACAAAATGGCCAACCAGACGACGCAACACTATCTCAACCGACATTTCCGAGACCCACGGCTAAAGACGCTATTGACGTCGCAGTGGGGAGACTACGGTCTGCTACCCCAGAAGAGTTCTTTCGCCATCCACGCCTTGATCGTGACCCACTACCTCCATGGTGCTTCTTTTCCCCAAGGCGGTTCGGGGAGGATAGCACGAACATTCGAAGCTACGCTTGAACGTCACGGGGGCCGTGTTCTCGTCGGCATGGACGTTCAGGAGATCCTTGTCGAAGGCAATCGGGTCGTGGGGGTGCGTGTCATCGACCGCAGAGGTCCGAAAGACGTCGAAAGGACCTTCTCGACGAGCCTCGTGATCTCGAACGTCGGGGCCGAGGTAACCTTCACAAGACTTCTACCCCGGCGTCCGGACGTGGCCGCCCTCGTGAAACCAAGTCTGGACGCTCTCGCCAAGCTCCCAGAGGGATCTAGCGCGGTGACCCTCTACCTCCGTCTCAAAGAAGACCCACAAGAATTGGGGATCCATGGAGAGAACGTCTGGATAAACTCTACCTGGGACGACGAGTCCACTCACGCCTCGACGCCTTTCCTAGAGGCGTTGAACCGCGTTTACGTTTCTTTTCCTTCGACCAAGTCCGGTACGGCGGGTCCTCACACCGCCGAGATCGTCGCACACGCCCGTTGGTCGGATTTCGAGAAATGGGCCGGGCTCCCAAAAGGATGTCGAGGAACGGACTACGTTCAGTTCAAGGAACGGATTTCTCACAGGCTCCTGGACGTCGCCGAACAGGCGATTCCGGGCCTTAAAAAAGCCGTCGTCTACGCCGAGTTATCCACGCCACTCACGGTCAATCACTACACTTCGGCCCCCGAGGGGAGGATCTACGGACCTCCCGCAGTACCGTTTGCGGACCAGGCCTTGAGCGACGTTCCTCGAACTCCCCTCGAGGGTCTTTGGCTCTCGGGGACCGATGCTGGGAGTCTAGGCGTCGTGGGGGCCTTGATGGGCGGCGCCGCCGCCGCCTCGCGCGCTTTGGGACGAGGCGGATTCTTTCGCGTTCGGGCGGCTTTCACCAAGGGAGTTCCCTCAGGCCAAGACAAGATTGGGCAGAAATCCCCACGATCACGCGCACGACTTTTGGTCAAACGCCCTCTTTCCCCCCAGGTTTGGGAACTTCTCTACGAACTCGATGCCCCAACGACGGCGGCTCCCGGTCAATTTGCCAGGCTTCGGGTTGCGGATTTCGAGTTTCGCGACTACTCGATCGCGGGCCTAGATGGGAACCGACTCCGTCTTTTGGTCAGTACGGCCACAGGTGGACTGGGTTCTCGCTACGTCGAGGTTGTATCGGAAGGGGAGATGACCGAGGTGGAGCTGCCCCTGGGGCGATTCACGCTCTCGGGAAGCTCGAGGCCCCAGGTCTTTGTCGCCACAGGAACGGGTCTTGCCCCCTTTTTGCCGATGTTCCAGGTGCTCCGCGAAGGGGGCCAAGAGATGGAGCTTCTCTTTGGTTGTCGGGATCACCACGACGATCTGACTCGAATCCTTAAGGCCGAGCTCCCCTCACGAACCCTCGTCTGTCTGAGTCGAGTTCCCGCCGAGAACGGGCAGTTTACCGGTCGAGTCACCGACGCCTTGTTGGCCAGGACCTGGCTGGGGACAGAAACCGACGTCTACGTCTGCGGTTCGGCGGCCATGGTAGCCGACGTTGAAGCCCTCCTTGCCCCAAAATCCTTCCTTCACGTCTACACGGAGCGTTACTGATGACCTCACTATTTCCAGAATCCGAACTGTTTCTTCTTCACGAAATTGTTCTTCAATTGGACAGACAAGCCGAGGAGATCGTGAAAGACCTAGGTCTGAGCTTCGGCGAGTTCTTGGTCTTGATGGCCACCAACACGTTAAGCCAAGGCTTCCAAGGGACAGGCCATGACCGGAGGGAAAGAGACTCTTCGCCGAGCCAAGAAGACGTGGGAGAGATGCTCCACGCCCACAAGTCTTCAGTGAGCCAGAGAGTTTCGTCTTTGATCCAAAAAGGCCTTATGCAACAGTTCCCCGATGTTTCCAATCGGCGTAAGGTCTCTTTAAGCTTAACAGCAAAAGGCGAGATGGTTAGCCAGACAATTTACGACCGTATGGAAAAGGCGAGCCAAAAGTTGTTCGATGGAATTGGAGTCGAACGACAGCAGTTCCGATTTGCCCTCGTCGAACTGGCCAAACGAGTTGCTACTAGTCACGAACCAATTGCATTTTTAGAGGTTCCCATTCAAAACTAACGCTTCTGCATACGCATACTCATCGTAGTAAAGGTTGAATCCAAACGCATCAGTAACTGGAACTGCCCCTTGGTTTCTTTCGAAGTTGACAATCAAGTCTTCAAACTGTCCGTTGTTGGAAACGATTCCCCAGGTTTTGTAACCAGGGATTGCTAGAGGAAAACCTGTCAGCTTGGAGATCCGTTGGGCCACAGAACGGAACCCCAGATAAACCTTGAGTTGCTGACGGATTCCAAGCCCCTTGGTTTGGGATGGCAGGTAGTTTATGGCGAAAAAGAACCAGATCGGTTTTGTCGGATCATAGCTTCTAATGGGTTTGGGGTTCAAAAACAAGACCGCTTCACCGACGATTTGCTCCAATTCGCCATCAAACAGTCTAAGTACATGGAACCCTGGGTTGAGTATCATTTTGGGGCGGGAAGAAAGGCATATCCCTCCCATATCTCCGTAATAGCAGTCGAGCGGGGCCTTGGAAGCGGAGATCACCAGGTTTCTGGTCCTAAAAGTGGTCTGGGAACTCTTTTCTAAAAGGGTCTGCCACCGGACTTGTTCTCCGGTCAGCCGGCTAATTTGAGCAATGGTTTTTACAGCGGCGTCGAGTGCTTCCATAGACAAGATCTTTTTTTTTGTGATGAGGTAGGGTTTAAGGACTTCTTGCCATGAACTATCGGATTCCAGGGCCAGTTGAACCGACTGATCTTGCCGGACAAGGGTCGCTACGGTTTCCCAAAGATTGATCAGCCATCCGAGTTGGTCGAGGTTGATGATCTCGATTCGGAGGTCTGACTGGAGGAACCGGAACCTCTCGCGGAATTCCTGTTGTTCCCGGTAGGGGGCCAGGAGCACAGCTGTCAGCTCTTCTGGTTTTTTCAAAACATGGGCTCCGACGACCAATGCTACAATCCATTTTTGGACCGGAGTCAAGGAAGGAAAGACTTCCTGAACTCGTTCCAGGTCCTCGAACTTCTTAAGGACTGCCCGGGACTGTTGATTCAGTTTTGTACGTTCTTTATCTGTAAGATGGGGATTTTGAGCTTCGGTAAGGAGTCTCGAGCGTGCCTCCTTGAGTTCTAACGATTGACGAAGTAAGAGAGCTGCCGCCGCATCAGGAGACTGGACCGGCCCTTGGATTCGGTGCCAATGCTGTTCAAGGAACTCCAACTTAAGAGTCTTCCGGATCTCAGGGTCTCCGGAATGTTTCGGTGGAACCGCTTCTGTCAGGGTGAGCGTCTGCCGTACCTCAAAACTTGGCGAGACGTTGGCTATTCCATACTGGTCCCAGAGGTTTTTCCACGAAAGAGATTTGTTCCCATTGTCGTAATGGCCTAGACCCCTTATCGTCGAACGAAGGAGAGCTTTGTGAAAATCTTTCCCGGCTTGGTCGAGGTTCGGAAACTTTTTCGGTCCCCAAGAACGGTCTTTTGCTTCAAAGATATCGTCTTTCCACTCTTGATATTCAGCCTTCAACTCTGGGTGGATGGTTATATAATCTTCGACAACTTGGGTTGCCGACCTGGGACCTTTGGCCAACCGGGGAAGACCTAGCTTCGTTTCCAATTCCTGGTTACCCCGGAGATCGGATACGACATTGTCCTGGAAAATATCTTGGGGAATACGATACCGGGGGTCCAGTCCTCCGTTAGCCTGGAGCGTTTCAAGATAGGCTTCCTGTTGCTGGTCGGGGAGGGCTACTAAACGATGGATATGCCATTCGTAGATTTGCAGACCTTCCCGGTCACCAAGAAGGTCCAATAGTCTCTCAATTCGGGGACCAACGGTATCTCCAGGAAATCTCTGGAAGACCTTAGCAAGAAAGCCGGCCAAAAAGATGGCCGATTCCCGAGTCAAAAGCCGACCTAAGAGTCGCAGATAGACCCGGAGTTCCTGAACCAGGTCCAAATCTGACATGCCTTGGTTCCGACGATCTTCCAGGGCCGCCTCCACATCGATGCCGTAGATGAATATTTGATCGGCCCGATCCTGAATCTTTGCACCGTAGCTTGACTCCGGATAGCGCAAGCGGAATGCCTGTTCAATAGTCGGCAATGACTTTAAGATCTCCGTCAAAGGTATTAGGTCAATCCTGCCGGATAGGGCATAGAGAAAAGGAAAAATGTTCTTCCGGAAAAAAAAGACGGCCATAGGATGATCAAGGGCAAGAGCCTGCCACGCGTCGACGTAGGCCTCCAGAAGTTTTTGGTTCTCGAGTTGAACTTGGGAGAGCCTGGCCAAGGGGCGGAGAGTGTATTTCACTAAAACAACTTCCGGGTTGATCTTCCGAGATCCTCCCAGGGGATGGTCAAATGGCCTATGACCCTTAAGTTTGATCACGAGGTCGGCGAGGGTTGTGATTGACGTACTATGGAGCCGGTCCCAACTGCGCCAGTCAAAATCCGACCCAACTCGAGCCAACACCGCGTACCGTAAAAAAGCAGAAGGGGAGACACCTTCCCGTGTCACCCGGAATAAGTTGGCCAAAATCGGCCTAAGGGCTTCCTGTTCCCCTTGAAACTTCCTCAGGTTATCTTCGAGACGCATCAGACCCCATGTTCCACCGAGGGGGTCGAGCCAACCAGGCCTAGCCATTTTGCACCAAGTACTGAACCAAGGCCGAAGTCCCCACTGTCGGCTAGGTGGTCTCCGTTCATCTAGTTTGACTCCAGCCTGGAAGTGACTGGCCTGGACCAGGCTTACCCCAGGGGGCAACACATCAGTCAGCCGATTTTTAGAAGATTTATCTTCCTCAAGATCGGTATCCATTGAGACTTCGTCGTCGATTTCATCAGTCTTTGTCTCGGTCGGGAACAAGAATGTCTGAGGCACAATATTTTCCTCAAAGACAATTTAGGCCGTTTGCTGAACTTTAGGTGCAGCAATCGGCCCCCCTGCACCTTTATGCGAAAGCCTATCTGGCCATGAAAGGTATCCGCAACCGGGAGTTTCCCCCTCAGGCGACACAACAGGGTTGCGGTGACTGTGGCTATCGACAAATCTGCCGATATTGACATTCTGCGGTCAGGTAGTCCATGGAGCTGGGAGAATGAAACCTTTCATCAAAGGCTAGTTAAGAAGTCCCAATCATGATACACTTTTATGCAATAAGGCCACCCACGCTTCTGCATGTTCGCATGCAGCGTACCCGGGGTGGCTCTCTTTTTTTTGGGGCTGGCATGAATACATACACCAAAAAGCCCAAAACCCTTGAAGCCCAGCTGGACAACTTGATTCAGCGCGGCTTGGTAGTGGCTGATAGGGTTGCCGCCCTAAGATGGCTGTCGCAGGTATCTTACTACTGTTTGCGGGGATACACCTAACCACTGCAGAACAACCGCTTGGCCGATCATCCCTTCAAGCAGCCGCCCCA
This sequence comes from bacterium, assembly GCA_021782055.1. The sequence continues at coordinate 14,505 of JAJXVP010000051.1, forward strand.
GTATGCTCCCCGGCTGGCCAAGCCCTGGGTCCCAGCCTTTCCCGATCCGCAGAAGATGTACGCCACTCTGTCCCTACTGGCTTGGCTGACTCGCAAAATCACCGAGGCAGATTTCTGGAAGAATAGTCTCATCCAACTTCTGGCTCGATACCCCAAACTCAACCCCCAGTCCCTCGGCTTTCCCGTGGGCTGGCAATCCATACCATTTTGGCAACAAGAAAGAACGAAATAGCTACAAACCATTTCGTTGAGTAACCTCATTTGGATAGCCTCATGCGAAACTATCCCATTCAAACCTTCCAGGACAAACAAAAAAGGTCTTCCTTTCGGAAGACCTCTCTATGTATAGCAGGGGTAGGACTCGAACCTACGACCTTCGGGTTATGAGCCCGACGAGCTGCCAACTGCTCCACCC
>JAJXVP010000349.1 GCA_021782055.1 bacterium
CAGGACCGCGAGGTCCTTCAGTGCCTTAGGCGAAGTGGCAGCACCTTGGGCGGGCGGATCATCCTTTTTGCCTATTCGAGAGATGAATGGAGGACCGCGCGTCATGAAGCGTTTACTTCTGCTTTGCATTAGCTTGCTCGTTGGGCAAATTTCGCTGTGGGCCTGCGGACCGTTCCTGTTTGACAATAGCGACCTGGATAGTCTTTCGTTGATTGACCCCGGAATCACGGGAAGGCCTGATCTAGCGCCGTTTTTTTTGTACGCTTCGCCAGCTTTTGGCCAACCGAGCACGTTTCAGCAAAAGGTCATTCGGTTGGATCGTGTTACCTGGCCGTCTGCCAATGGTGTGACCAACGAGGTCTACGACGATGCCCCGGGAGCCGACCCCGATTGGTTAGCCGCGAACCTTCTGGCCTGGGCTGGCTACCTGCGGCTCGGTAGCCCTGCGAAACCTTGGACAAAAGCACAAATCCAAGCCGCTCTCGACGGAAAGGGCGTCCCCGCTGAAGTCTCGGCCACTGATGCCGCTTACTTTGCTTTTTTGCCGTCTGCTAGGGCCACCGAAGCTTTGAAACGCGCTCGTGAGGCCGACCTGCCAGCCTTTTTGCGGGAACGGTATGCGTACATTGCCCTTCGTGCCCGGGCTTTGGTGCAGGATTCTTCTGGTACCCTTCAACTTTGGCGAGAGTTTGCGCCCTTATGGGCTCGGCATGACGTGATCGCCGGTCGTGCCCTGGCTTGGGTTGCCAGTGTCGCAAAGAACCGCCTTGCTGACTACTTAACGGTGTTTCAAGACTACCCGGCGCTTAGGGCCACTGTGTTTGTTTCCTTAGGAGGGGTTCAGACGCGGGAGTGGTCGGCCTACTTAGCCCAGAAACTCTCACCGGCGCAACGCCGCTGGGCGCTGTATGCGCGGTTTGTTCTCGAAGATCGCGATTTTGCCCCCGAAACCTTGCAAGGTCTGCTAGCCGCTGACCCTAGAGGGCGGCTGGCTTTGGCGGCTTTCTATAGGATGGTCGAAGAGGTTGAGCGTGAAGCCGGAGTCAGCCGTCTGATGGCGCTTACCTTTGACCCCGCAGACCCCCTGCCTGCAGAGGCGTCAGTCGAGGACCGCCAGCTGGTCAAGACTCTACGCCGAAAGGGTTTATACACGGCGCTGGTTGACACAGCAGTAAAAGCGGCTGCCACGTCACGAACCTTTCGGCGTGCTTGGCTGACGCTCGCGGCTTACCTGGCGTTCTACGACGGGGATGATTCCCGTATGGTCACGCTCTACCACGATAGCCTTCGTTACCCTGCACGCAATGCAGACCAGCGCCACCAGAGCCACTTGTTGGGAACGATGACAGCGATGTTGGCACAACGGCATCGGCCTTGGGGGTTAGCTTTGCAACGCCGACTTGTGAAGGACTTAGCGTGGGCCCGTTCGCTTGACCAACCTGGCCATAACCGAGGTTTATACCATTCTTTAGTCGTTCTCGTAGCCCAAAAAGACCTGTTTGACGACCAACGAGATGCCGCAGCTCGTGCTTTTTCGACCCTGCAGTCTCAAACCTGGGACAATCCCTACCGTGTGCGACACCAAGACTGGTTTTGGGCGGCGTCCTGGGGCGCCAACGACCCGGTCAACCTTTTATTCGATGTTTTGTTGCGCTCACGCGATATTGCCGCCTGGCGAAAGTTCTTGACGATGGCTCCCGATCAACGATCCCCGCTTGACGAAGCCTTGACGGCACCAGGTTGGATCACGGTCGACGACCTCGATTACCTCGAAGCGTATAAGGCCCTGCGCCAAGGTAAGCCTAATGTGGCTCTTCCTTTGGCCGAGAAGTTGACTCGTGACGGGTATTTTCAGGGAACTTCGCGCTGGAGAAACAACCGCTCGATCTTTCCCGCTAGGACGTTTGCCACCTCGACCGAAGTTGCTTGGGCCCACCCCTGGACGGGGCTAGGGCTGAAACCTACGAGCTTTCTCGGTGTAGCGCAACAGATGAAGCTGTTACAGACGGCACCCCCGTTAGTCCAAGCAAACTTCTGGTTGTCTCTTCAGCTGACGGGCTTCCCGCTTTTGTTTTCGTCGCCTCCTAGCCCTATCAAGTTCGTGAACGACCTGTACTATTTTGGTTATGATGGGAACCACCCGTCCCCCGAGACTGCCTTCCCCCTTGATGAACCCTCGCGCGCCGCAAGCTTTCGTCGAGAATTTCAGCGGTTTCAAAGCGGCGAGTTTGCTCCGGTGAATACGGCGTTGGCTTTCTACCGAGCGGCAACCCACTCGTCTGACACCGAAACACAGGCTGGTGGTTGGGCGATGATAGCCTGGCTCACAGGACATCACGAGTTGTACCGAAAACTTAAGCAGCCATCTTTACAAGGAACAACTGTTTTTCGCACCCTATATTCTCATTGTGAAACCTTACGGAGTTTTTTGTGATTGAAAATCCTTTTTTGTTTTGCCCCCAATGCGGTTCACCTGGAGGTGAGTTTCTGCGGCATCACGAGTACCGCTGTTCCGTCTGCGGACATCGTTATTTTCATAATGTCGCGGCGGCGGCAGGGGTTTTGGTGCGGGATGTTCAAGGCCGGTTTTTATTTTTGCGCCGGGGGATGGAACCGGCTCGAGGACTACTAGGGTTACCAGGGGGCTTTGTTGACCCCGGCGAAGGGGTTACCGAGGCTGTTCAACGTGAGGTTCGCGAAGAGTTAGGAGCAGAAATCTCGTCTCCCGTCTTTTTAGATGGCTACCCCAACCGTTACGCGTTTTCAAAAATCTGGTACCATACGCTGGATCTTTACTTTACCGCCGACATCTTGACCCCCCAGGCACAGTGGACGCTGGATGCTCAAGAAGTCGCCGGCTTAGTGTGGATGCTTCCTGAAGAAGTCGACGAGACCGAGTTGGCGTTTCCGTCTTTGCGGCAAATGTGGCGGGATTGGAAAGCCGGTCGTTGGGAAGACAAACAAGTGACCCGGAATTTTTCCCGGTAGCAAAAAGGAGCAAGACGGTGAGTCATTTACGTTCGTTATACTTTGGGGGTGCTCTCGAAGCCATTAGCCAAAAGACCTTAAAGGCCTTTCAAGAGCATCGACCCAGTGAAATTATTTGGAATATTACCAGTAGGTGTAACCTAAAGTGCCGCCACTGTTATGCGGACTGCGATCTGAATACCCTTCCCCAGGAATTGTCTCCTAC
>JAJXVP010000350.1 GCA_021782055.1 bacterium
CTCTGGGTAAGACCTGATTTCTACCCATCATGGAACCCTCTCCTCCCAGTTACCTTAGTTGTCGGCAATATATCCCGTTGTCTATTGTACCATGGTTAGAGAAAGTGGACAAATAAATTCTAGATTTTTTTATGAAGATTTGGATTCAATAGTAAGTTTTCTGATAAGGCTCCTTGAGAGGTCAAACAAGGAGTTCTTGTCATTTTCTTCATAGAAATTGCCCCTGTGGGACAAGCTCGAAGACATTTCCCACAGCGAATGCATTCATTGCTATCAATAAAGATAAAAGTTGCTTCTTTGGCACTGACAGCTTCGGTATAGCCTGTGGGGACGCCTTTCTCATCACGAAAGATTCGGCTTACACGCTTAATACAGGCTCGCGGTGCAACCTCGATACACCAGTCACAATGGATACACTTGTCTTGGTCAATCTCAAACTTATGATTGCAAAGATAACAGCGAGTTGCATGCGCCAGGATGTCCTGACTAGTATGTCCCTTTTCAACTTCAATTCCTTCTTGAACCCGTTCACTCAAGGTCGCTAAAGGCATAGCCGGCGGCCTTTGCAAGTCATGATCTCGGGTACGACCTGTTTGAACACGGTTTTTAATCAAAGACACCGCAACATGATATCGTTTGCGGACCTGACCCATAAGAAACTGATCCATGGCATCGGCTACGGCTTTTCCTTCGGCTACGGCATGAATAACGTCAGAGCTCCCGGTTAGAAAGTCGCCGGCACAGAAAAGTTTAGCTTGACTGGTTTGTCGTTCCAATTTTACCCCGGCAGGCAAAAAGGCCGTGTCACTATCCTGACCTATCGCCACGATCAAATGGCGGCAAGGGATTGTAAACTCACTACCGGGTAGGGGTTGTATCCCAGGTTTTCCCCCCTCTGGGTCCTCTTGGATCAAATTGCGTTGGAAGACCACACCGGTAACCTGATTTTTTTCATCGGTGAGAATTTGAACAGGAGTGGCTAGGGTTCGAATATCGATCTTTTCAAGAAGAATTTCTTCGCGCTCTTCTAGGTCAGCGGCCATCGCTTGTTCTGTTCGGCGATAAGCCAGTGTGACCCGATTGTCTGAGCCAATCAAACGTTGAGCGGCTCGAGCACAAGCCCTGGCGCAGTCAACGGCCGTAAAGCCGCCGCCAATGACCACAACATCACCAGAAAGGCTGGTGATGTCGCCAGAATTGTAGGCCTTCATAAAATCTAAACCATTCCAGAGACCGCTCCCGGCCGGCAGACCCAAATCTTTAGACTTCATCGTCCCTGTGGCAAGCAAAACTGCGTCATAGGTAGCCAGAAGGTCGTTCAAGTGAGCTTTGTCGACGGGTGTCCCCAACTTGACTTCGAGTTTACCACTAATGAGTTGGATCTCTCGTTCCACTTTATCAAGAGGAAGTCGAAAGCGGGGTATGCCGTCTACCATCATACCGCCCAAATGGTTTTCTCGTTCAAAAAGCGTGATGTGATGCCCATAGCGGGTCAGTTCACGGGCAGCTGTTAGACCGGCTGGACCACCGCCGATAACGGCAATTTTTTTCCCAGTCGGGCCATACCAAGCCGGTAACGGTTGCGGTGCAGGGGAATGATCCGCCCCCGCTCTTTTCAAATGACAAATGTGGACTGGTCCTTGAATGTTGGTCCAATTGTGTCGACAGGCATCTTCACAGGGCCGCGTACAAACCCGGCCTAAGACACCTGGAAAAACATTGTCCTCTAAGTTGATGCGATAGGCTCGTTCCGGGTCGCCTTGTGCTAAGGCTTGAATGTAAGCTGGAACGTCGGTTTTAGCCGGACAAGCCGCCTGACAGGGGACGTCTTTGGCTAAGGTGAGGTGATCAAGCTCCGCTTGGCCCAAACCTTCACTCACACTAAGTTCGCTAGGGCAAGGTGCCTTTTGATATTGATACTTCATTTCTGAAAAACCTCCTGTTGGAAGGGTGCTAGGCCTAAACGGGCGACCGTTTGTGTTAGAGTTTCTGACTCAAGGCGCCAACGAACAAAGGCGTCAAGAACAGTTTCGACCACGGCAGGGCAATCGTCTTTTTTAAACTGTCCTAATACTTGGCCGAAAGCTTGTTGATCTCCGCCTATCAGCATTTCATAGCCTTCTTCAGAGCCTTGAGTTTCGTTGCGCAGGCGCATGCCACGAAAGCCCAGGTCCGTGATACGATAAGGGGAACAAGAATTCGGACACCCCGTAATGTTGATCAAGACTTTATTCCGAATGGAATCATACTTGGATAAACTGACGACGGGGAGAAGAAGGCGGTAAAGTGCACGGGTTTCGGCCACAGCTTTGGGACAATAGGTTGTCCCCACGCAAGGAACAATGTCCCGAATGGAATACGCCCCTTCGGTGTCTAAGCCTGTTTCTTGTACTGCTGTTTTGACCAAAGCAATTTTATCGGGTTCAATCCCGTGTAACTCAAGATTTTGCCGGTTATTGGTATACACTTTTTGATCAGCGTACATCTCGGATAATTCTGCGACACGGCGGAGTTGATGATGATTGAGTTCACCACCGGGCACAATGATGGTCACCACGGCTTTCCCATCGGTACCAGAGGTTTCACTCAAGGTGGCTAAGGGGCGATCTGGTACAGTCGGCCCCGAATCTTCCACGGGAGCTGTTTCTAAATCCGACACGTCAATGCCTTCCGCATCGAGATGCCCAAGTACCCAAGCTCGAACTTGTTCAATCCCCTCACGAGCAACAACGACTTTGAGACGGCTTGTCGCCCTATTGAAACGGTCTCCATGATCTCGAAAGGTCAACGCTACAGCGCGTGCCACGGCTAAGACTTTGTTTTCAGGAAAGAAGGAAAAAAGTTCTTGCCCCACATAGGGGTCCCAGCCCATTCCGCCGCCCACAATGGCCTTAAACCCCTTCACGGTTTTTCCACCTTGTTCTTTTTGAACGGCGATCAAACCAAGACAGTTAATATAAGGTTGTGCGCAACCGCCTGAACAACCCGACAGGGTAATTTTGAACTTACGAGGCAAATTATCTAAGTCTTCAGAATCCCCTAAAAACTTTTGCAACTTTTGAGCCCAAGGCCGAACATTCAACCGGCGGTGGGGGCAAGTTTCGGCCAAAGGACACGCGGCAATTTGTCGGGTGACATCTCCACAGCCGTGCTTGGTGGTACTACCTTCTTGCGAAAGTCCACGGACC
>JAJXVP010000351.1 GCA_021782055.1 bacterium
CCCATAAGAGCTTGAAGAGGAAAAATAAGTCCCATTCCACTTTTGGCGCTTCCCCATTGCATGATCGGTTGCAAACCCGCAGCTTTCGCTTTAGCCATAAACTCATCTAATTCAGCAAGTGTTCTAGGAGGACGCGTCATACCAATTTTCTTTGCTTCGTTTTTATTGTAAAAAACACCTGTCAAGCTGTAGTTCAATCCCATGACAAACAGCTTTCCAGAACCACGGGAGCCATCCGCCGCAATTCTGTTTTGATTAATTTGGGGCTGTGGCCATTTGTCCCAACCATAAACTTTCGCGTAGCCATCAAGATTCTTAAGTAATCCTTCTTTGGCAAAAGAAACCATGGTAGGAAGACGAATTAAATCAGGCGGATTGGGACCACTCAGCAATCGCGGAGTCTCATTGATCAAATTATTATACTGATCACTCCTAATATCCCACTTAACATTAGGATACTCTTTGCTGAATTCCTGGGCGAGTTTAAAAGGAACCGAAAATCCTGTCTCAAAATACGCCTTTAAAATAATAGGTTTCTTACTGAGAACCGTTGATATAGCACTGCTATCTATGGATTTACCAGAGTTCGAGTTGTCTTGACGACAATTGACCAAGGTTAAGGATGATAGCACCAGAATTATCAGGACATATCTTGCCTTAGACCTCTTTCTCATTTTAGCTCCTTTCCACCACCCGGCTATTTATAGCTTTCAACAGCTGTTAACTTTTTCAGTGTAACAACGAGTCAAAGAATGTCAACGATGATTTTTTTACCTTATATATATGCTATTACCTTTTCACGGTAAATACCTTACATAATTTAGGCAAATAGGCAAAAACAATCGTTTCCAATGACGAGGACCTTACTTATTATCCCTACAAATCAAAGCTGACATTTTGTTCCTTGGGTAGAGGTCAGTCTAACTCACCATTCTGCTTTGCGGGCCGCGAACATCCGATCATTAAGCTGATGAAAGAACTGCTCGTGCTTCTCAGGACCACCGTCTCCTGAATGGCGTTGGGGTAAAACTCTCTCTACTAGAATTTCTTTAACCATGGGGTCGTTTTTAAGAATCTGCATCACTTCGCTGATGAAGGCCTCCAAAGGCATGGCATTGGGGTCTTTTGCTTGCCGATCACCCATCAAACCGGTTTGGACATAGGGCGGCACTAGCTCGAGAACGTGAATACCTGAATCCTTAAGTTGGTATCTAAGGCTTTGCGTGTACGAGTGTATCGCGGCTTTCGTTGCGCTATACGTGGGCGTCATGGCTAAGGGCGAGAAAGCTAGACCCGAGGTCACCGTCATAATAAACGCGTTCTTTTGACCCAACAGTTGCTTCAACAAAAGCTCGGTAAGGTGCATGGGCCCGGTCAAATTGGTTGCCAAGGTCTCCTCGCGGATCTCGGGTGTAGGTCCCTTAAGCATATTCTCATTCTTCATAATCCCGGCATTGTGAATGACTCCGTTGAGGCTGGGGTAATCGGCTACCACCGCTTTCGCTAGTGCTGAGCGGGAGTCTGCCTTTGTCATATCAACTGAGTAGGTTTTAAACCCTAAACGCTCTGCCTCTTTTAATTTCTCGGGGGAACGTCCCGCTACGAGCACCGTATTGCCCAGGTTTTTAAACTCCTGTGCCAAACCTAACCCAATCCCCGAGCCACCGCCTGTAATTAACAAAGTATTGCCTGTCGTCTGCATCGATAGCCTCCTTCTTTCTAAGGTAATGCAAAAAAATGTTCACGACCAAGCCGCCGGGTTAAAGTTTTCTAAAGCAATTTTGGTCCTGCCACCGTCTTTTAGGTGCACCGCGCCAGCCAAGTGCCCGTGCCTAAAGGAGTGCCAATGGACCTTAGTCACCCCCATGATACGTTTTTTAAGTCATGGTTCGCAGAACCTGGGCACCTAACCGACTTGTTGAAAGTTGTTTTGCCCCAAGCCTTGTGCGACCAGCTCGACTGGGCTACCCTCGCCGTCCAAGACGGCACCTACATCGACGAAGAGCACAAAGAACACTTTTCTGATTTGGTAGCTACGGTGCAGATGCCAGGGAGAGGCAACGCTTCGGGCCCTTCGCCCAAACAATCCGTTCAGCTTTACTTCCTAATCGAGCACAAATCCTACAACGACCACGGTGCTCTTTTGCAACTGTTGCGCTACATGGTCAACACCTGGGCTCGTGACGCTCGCCAAGCTCCTCAAGCCAAACTTACCCCCATAGTGCCCATTTTGTTTTATCATGGGGATTCGCCGAGGATTGTCACCCAGTTTCCCGCTTTGTTCGCGGCAGAGTTACCTGAGGCGGTGCAGGCTTACTTACCTTCTTTTCGTTGCGAAGTGCTAAACTTAACCACTACAGATATCCCTGGTTTGTCAGTCGCCCCCGAGACGGAAGCCGCCCTTTGGGCTATGAAATTCTCGCGGACCCAAGTAAAATTGGTGCTAGAAGCCTTCGATCGGCTGGTCAAAACCCTGGGGCAGGCTTTTGTAAAAAGTCCTGACTTTAAGTCCCTCCAGCTGTATCTTGTGGCTAGCTCGACTCTCACAGTGAGCGAGTTGCTTGATTATGTTAACACCTGGATTACTGACTCTTTTTTGAAGGAGAAAATTATGACAACAGCGCAAGCGTTAATTCGGGAAGGTGAAATGCGAGGTGAGGCCCGTGGTGAAGCTCGTGGCCGTGAAGCTGGCATACGTGAAGGTGCGGCTCGCGGTCGAGAAGCAGAAAGGCAATCTATGGCCAAAAAGCTTTTAGCCCTGGGGCTCAGCGTTGAGCAAATTGTTCAAACAACTGGGCTAGACCCAGCTGAAATCGAAACCTTGAAACATTCCTGAAGCAATTTTGGTCCTGCCACCGTCTTTTAGGTGCACCGCGCCAGCCAAGTGCCCGTGCCTAAAGGAGTGCCCATGGACCTAAGTCATCCTCATGACAAGTTTTTTAAGTCATGGTTCGCAGAACCTGGGCACCTAACCGACTTGTTGAAAGTTGTTTTGCCCCAAGCCTTGTGCGACCAGCTCGACTGGGCTACCCTCAAGGTGCAAGACGGCACCTACATCGACGAAGAGCATAAAGAACACTTTTCTGATTTGGTAGCTACGGTGCAGATGCCAGGGAGAGGCAACGAGCAGACCCCGCCTTCGCCTAGTCGGTCCGTTGAGCTTTACTTCCTGATCGAGCACAAAT
>JAJXVP010000352.1 GCA_021782055.1 bacterium
CGAGCAAGGCTTCTGTTTCGGCATTCAAAAGCCCTTCGTCGCGCAGAACTTCACGAAGGGTTTTACCTGTCGTTAACGCGGTTTTTGAGACTTGGGCCGCTTTATCGTAACCGATGGCCGGGGCCAAAGCCGTTACCAAGGCTAAAGAGCGTTCCACCTGTTCTTCGCAACGCTGGGAATCGGCCACTAAGCCTTGAATACAGCGGTCGTTCACGGCGTCCACTGTACGGGTGAGCAAATCCAACGACGACAAGATCTCGTGGGCTAAAAGCGGCATCATGATGTTGAGTTGCAAGGGGGAGTTTTGCCCCGCGATGGTTGCGGTCACGGCCACCCCCATCACATGGGCGCAAGCCTGAATCAGCACTTCCAGCATTACAGGGTTCACCTTTCCCGGCATGATGGAGCTTCCCGGCTGAAGGCTAGGAAGCAGAACCTCGGCAAACCCTGTCCGAGGGCCGCTGGATAACAACCTCAGGTCATTCCCGATTTTCATGAGTGAAACGGCGGTAGTATTCAGAGCTCCCATCAGCTCGACTTGGGCATCGCGTGCAGAGATCGCTTCAAAGAGGTTGTCCGCTTGTCGAAAGGGCACAGAGTATTGCCTTGCCAGCTGAGCTATCGCCCGGGGGGCCAGCGTCGGAGGGGCATTCAGGCCGGTCCCTAAGGCCGTACCGCCCAAAGCCAGCTCTTCGAGGCGAGGGTAAACCCCACGCAGACGTTCCACGGCTAAACGGATTTGCCGGGCCCACCCCCCGATTTCTTGCCCTAACGTCATGGGAACAGCGTCTTGTAAATGCGTGCGCCCCAGTTTGACGATCTGAGAAAACTCCTGAGCTTTGGCTTCGAAGGCTCCCGCGAGGCGTTCAAGAGCCTGGCAAAGGCGTTGTGTTTCTAAACGGCAGGAAATATTGAGGACCGCAGGGATCACATCGTTAGAAGATTGCCCGAAATTCACATGGTCGTTGGGGTGCACGGGGGTTTTACCCCCCCGTTTACCCGTCAGAATTTCGTTCGCCCTTCCCGCTAAAACCTCATTCGCATTCATATTCCAACTGGTGCCGCTACCCGTCTGAAAAACATCCAGGGGAAATTCCTCATCAAATTTCCCCTCTTGAGCTTCGTGAGCGGCTTGAAGCAAAGCTTCGGCGAATCGGGGTTCCAAGTTCCCTAGCGCTTGGTTAGCTTCGGCATAGGCCCCTTTCACTGCACAGAGGGCTCTGAGAAAGGGCTGGGGAGCTCGATACGGAGAAACTTGAAAGTTCAAACGAGCTCGCTCGGTTTGGGCGCCCCAGTAGTGAGAGGCCTCGACGGGGATGGTCCCCATCGAATCGGATTCTAAACGTTGTTCTGACATAAGAAAGATTGTAAATTTCGCCAGGAATATTTGCAAGAAACCCCAGTTCGGCCTATCCTGTTGTGGTGGAACTGCTACGCCCCCCTCGCTCGGAACAGTTTTGCCGTCAAGCGGCGTATATACTCCTTTATGCCCAAGCCAGCTTAACCTTTGGGGCGGTGGCGATCGTTCCAACTCCTTTATGGCTGGTCCATGCCCTGGTTCTGCTGGCTTTAACCGGGGTTGTATTTTTTCGCATTTGGAAGCGCCCAGAACCTGCAGCGTTGCTTTTGTTGGGTTTAAGCGCTCTCGCCACCCTAACCTTTGCCCTGACCCACGCCCTGTGGGGTTGGTGGGTTTGGTCGCTGGCTCTCACCGTGTTTGCCGCTTTACGATTAAAAGCCCTGCCTGCGATCCTCCTTTTAGTCCTGATGGACGCCCTTTCCTGTTTGTTGTTACCCCCCTTGTTTCTGCCTGTCCCGAGTTTGAACGGCCTGATCTTTCTCTGGATTCAAATCTCAGTCTGGGGAATTCTGAGTCTTTTGTCGCGTCAAAGTTCTAGTATCCAAGAAAATCGCCAATTAGCCCAACAAAAACTCTTAGAAACTCTCATCGACTTGATCCCGATTCCCTTGTTTTACAAAACTAAGACGGGAAAATTTTCTAGTGCGAACTTATCCTTCTGCGTTGTGTTGGATATCGCGAAGGAACAGCTCCCCAACAAGTCCAACAGCGAAGCATTAGGGTCCCAAAACGGTCCCATTTTTGACAAAATCGATCTCGATCTGCAGTCAAGAGAGTCCATGGCCGCCGAAGAAGTTGAACTGCTTCACGCAGATGGGACACTCCACTCCTTTATTCTTTATGTCCTGCAGTTCGAAGTTCCTGAAAATGAAGAGCTGGGCTTTTTAGGAGTCATGATCGATATCACCTCGCGCAAAGAACGCGAACAAAAGCTCGAAGACTTGAATGCGACAAAAGATAAACTCTTTTCCATCATTAGCCATGATTTGCGAGGACCAGTCGGGAAAATCAAGCAACTCTTAGATATCTGGGTGGACGATCAGAAGCTCTTTGAGCCTTCTGCTTGGGACCAAATCTTTCAGGATATGCGGCGTTCTTCAGAAGGGTTGCTTCAGCTCCTAGAAAATTTACTTTCGTGGGCACGATTGCAAAAAGGTGATGCCACACCACGGCTGAGTACCTTTCCCCTCGACCCCTTGGTCAAAGAGGTCTTTACCTTGTTTCAGCTCATGGCCCGTGATAAGTCCATCTCCTTGAAGGCCGAACTTCACCTCAGTACTCAAATTTATTCTGACAAAGCCATGTTAGCCACGATTTTGCGCAACCTGATCCACAATGCGTTGAAGTTTACCCGTCCAGGGGGTCAAATCACCGTGACGGGGCGCGAGATTTCTGGCGGCGCCGAGCTCAGTGTGACCGATACCGGTGTGGGCATTAGTAAAGAGAACCTCGAGCGGCTCCGTTCGCAAAGCGAGACGTTTACCACCCTAGGCACCGCCAAGGAGCAAGGTCAGGGACTAGGGCTGACCGTTTGCTTTGATATGGCCCGACAATTAGGAACACGGTTGCACATCGAAAGTTTGCCGGGTGTCGGGACGACGTTCCGTTTACCTCTGATGTTGCCCGAGCTGGATGATCAAAACCTTCCCCTTTTAGAGGAATGAGCGTCAAGGGGAAAGCCCACCCAACCACTTCTCCCGCTGGACGAGACGAACTCTTCCGGATACTCTAGGGCTGTGACTGTTCAGCTTTTAGGGATGAAACATACGGGAAAATCTACCTTGGGGAAAAAGTTGGCCCAATTCCGACGTCAGCCCTT
>JAJXVP010000353.1 GCA_021782055.1 bacterium
TCGGCCTGGGTGCCGTGGGTGTCCTGACGGCCAACGCCGCCGTTGCCTTAGGCATGACCGTCATTGGCTACGACCCCTACCTGAGCATCGAAGCCGCTTGGAAGCTCAACACCAACGTTCGCAAAGCCGCTAGCCTGGACGCTCTGGTCGCTGAATCCGATTACATCACCATTCACGTTCCCTTGACCCCCGAAACCAAGGGTCTGTTCAACAAAGAACGCCTGGCTCGTACCAAGAAAGGGGCTCGCATCATCAACCTGAGCCGCTCCGGCCTGGTCGACAATGCCGCCATAAAGGCCGAGCTGGCGTCGGGCCGCTTGGGTGGGTATATCACCGACCTGCCCGAAGAAGAGCTTTTGGGCGTGGAAGGCATCATCTGTATTCCCCACCTGGGCGCTTCGACCCCCGAAGCAGAGGACAACTGCGCTGTCATGGCCGCCGACGAAATCCGCGATTACCTGGAACGGGGCAACATTAAGAACAGCGTGAACTTTCCCGCCGCCGAAATGGCACCGACGGGCAAGACCCGCCTGACCATTGCCAACAAGAACGTCCCGAACATGGTGGGTCAGATTACCGCCGTGTTGGCCAAGCACAAGCTCAACATCGACGACATGCTCAACCGCAACAAGGGCGAAGTCGCCTACAACATCATCGACCTGTCGGGTGCTCTGCCCGCGGACCTCAAGGATGAACTGAAGGCCATCGAAGGCGTTCTTCTGGTACGCATCATCGAAAACTGCCTGTAAGATCGAAACGAATCGCGAGCCCCACTTTTAAGGGTAAAACCGGAGGATCCACGGAAGCGGGTCCTCCGTTCCCCAGGTCACCGACCAGTGAAACTCCTGGTTCATGTCATGATACGCCGGGTATTGCGAAATCGGAGCCGCGCCATAGGGGTTCACCGCGTACCCGGCGCGGAACGAAAAGCCGCCTAAGTCTAAGTTCAGGCTGGCGTCTTCAAAAAAGCCACCCGAATACATAGACGCTAAAAATGCTTCGGTACCGGGGTGCGAGGCCCGCCAGCCAGCACTCAGGTCAAAGCTCACCGCTCCCGTAAAAAGTTGCGCCCGAGCCAAAAAATCCGCTTGAGAATTTGCCACCCCTAACACATCCCAAACCCCACGAGCCCACCCACTGACCTGCCCCGACCACTGGCGGTAGTGAAAATCCCAGGCGTTGTACGAAACCCCTGCGCTCACCAGCGGTCCGATGCCAAACGAGGCATAGGGGAGGTCGAAGGTCTGATCATTGATGGTCAGATGCACCGAGTCTTGCACCGTCTGTCCCCCAAGATTGCCCCGAAGCACCACCCCTGCCCCTGTGTACAGCGACCAGGGGCCCAGAACTTTTTGCGTCTGCGTTAAAAACGACAACACATCTTCTCGCCAGGCCGGATGCGTGGGCACACCAATGGCACCGATGCTATAGTACTGGTCGTCAGTGTACATGGCATAGTTGAGTGACATACTCAGCGCGTCCGCCCACCGCGAGTACACTTTCGCCTGAGCACTGACCAAGCCTCCAGCCGTAAACTGGTCGTCGGCACCCCGGCCGACCCCGACATTGAGGTTGCCGTCAGGGGTCCAGTACAGATACGGTGAGTTGTCGTTGTACGTGGCGAGCGTTAGCCCGCTCCAGCGAAGCACTGGTAAACCGTCAGCCGTTCCTACGCCCAGGATCGTCAAAAGCCCTACAAAAAGCAGGCGCCCTATCTTCATGCTTGGCGCTCAGGGCCCAGCATCGTTCGAGGGTCGAGTAACGCTTCGACGTCGCCGGTAAGGAGCCCCTCGTCGCGCAAAACCTCGCGTAAGGTCTTTCCCGAGGCCAGTGCCGTCTTAGAAACTTGCGCCGCTTTGTCATACCCAATAACGGGAGCCAAGGCTGTCACTAACGCCAGGGAACGTTCAACTTGCGCTTCACAGTGTTGTCGGTCGGCCACCAACCCTTGAATGCACCTGTCGTTGACAGCCTGAACCGTTCGGGTCATGAGCTCTAACGACGATAAGATTTCGTGCGCCAGCAGAGGCATCATGATGTTCAGCTGAAGCGGCGAGTTTTGTCCGGCAATGGTCGCGGTTACCGCCACGCCCATCACGTGCGCACAAGCTTGAATCAAAACCTCGAGCATCACAGGGTTCACCTTGCCGGGCATGATGGAACTTCCTGGCTGAAGGCTGGGAAGCAGAACTTCGCCAAACCCTGTCCGCGGTCCGCTGGACAAAAGCCGCAGGTCATTACCAATTTTCATCAGCGAAACCGCCGTGCTGTTGAGGGCCCCCATCAGCTCCACCTGAGCATCCCGCGCCGAAATCGCTTCAAAGAGATTTTCGGCCTGACGAAAAGGAACGCCATAAAGCTGTGCCAGCTGAGCAATCGCTCGGGGCGCCAGAGCGGCGGGAGCATTAAGGCCCGTACCTAGGGCCGTACCGCCCAAGGCCAGCTCTTCGAGGTGGGGGTAAACTCCGCGTAGCCGCTCGACCGCCAGCCGTACTTGGCGTGCCCAAGCCCCGACTTCTTGCCCCAGCGTCATGGGGACGGCATCTTGCAGGTGCGTCCGCCCCAGCTTGATGACGGTTAAAAACTCGTGAGCCTTGGTTTCAAAGGCCACCGCCAACCCCTCGAGGGCCTGGCAGAGCTGTTCTGTTTCCAAGCGGCACGAAATATTCAGGACGGCAGGAATCACATCGTTCGATGATTGCCCTGCGTTCACGTGATCGTTGGGGTGCACAGGGGCTTTTCCGCCTCGTTTGCCCGTGAGGATCTCGTTGGCGCGGCCCGCTAAAACTTCGTTAGCGTTCATGTTCCAGCTGGTGCCGCTCCCTGTCTGAAACACGTCGAGGGGGAACTCTTCGTCAAAGTTACCCTCTTGGGCTTCGCGGGCGGCTTGCAAAACCGCCAAGGCCAAACGGTGGTCCAAAACTCCTAACTCTTGGTTGGCTTGGGCGTAGGCCCCCTTGACGGCGCACAACGCCCTAAGAAAAGGTTGCGGAGCGCGATACGGTGAAACTTGAAAGTTCAACCGGGCGCGTTCGGTCTGAGCCCCCCAGTAGCGGGAGGCCTCTACGGGGATGTTCCCCATGGAATCGGCTTCTAAACGTGTTTCTGGCATAAGAAAGATTGTAAATTTCAGCGAGAATATTTGCAAGAAACCTCAGTTCATCCTAT
>JAJXVP010000052.1 GCA_021782055.1 bacterium
CGCTGTGGAAGCCGCATTTAGAGGAATGGGAAGTTCGGTTTGAAGCAATGTCGTCAAAATCACTTTCAATCAAGGAGTAAAAGATGGAACTGTTTACGTACTTTCATCTCTTCACGTTTGTTCCCGTCGTTGCCGTAGGCGGTATCTTTTGGTTTGAGCGGATGTATCGACATGGTGCTCAAAAGAGGACGCTGTTTCTTTTTCTTTCTCTGGTGATTCTTGCCCTTACGGGAGTTCTTCAGACGATGGCTTGGACCTTGAGAGGCAGTTTGGTCTTTGACTGGCCTCAGCTTTTTGTGTTGTCCAGCATCATGTATTTTGCAGCTTTCCTTACCTTGGAATATGCGATTCATGTCAAGCGTATCGAGGAGAGCTTTCTTGGCGATGACTTCAAACGCTCTCTCGGACGAGAAGGCCGATGGTACATTGTTGTCGCAGTGCTTTCGCTCCTAATCTTGGTTTTATATGGGAGTTTCAATCAAGACCATTCAAAGTTTCCTTTGAATATGTTGTTGAATACTGATCAGCAAACCAATAATTTTGTAGGCTATTCCGCCCATATGAAAATGCTGATTTTTGTCTTTACAGCATTGATGGTTTTTGTTTGTTTCACGGCGGCACGCCGCTTATTTGCCCTTCAAGAAGGCGTCATTCGCCGCCGAGGGTATACTTTTTACCTTCAAGCGGCGGTGATGGTCCTGATGATGATTGTGTTGGTTGCCCATAAAGATGCCGATTCCATTTCTGATGCTAGCTCCGTCATGTTACCACTCTTCTGGTACGTCTTTTTGAATGTTGTTTTTGCAGTTCGCCTCGTTGAGGAGTTTTTCTTCTGGTCACAGTACAACTTGCGCAGCGACAGAAATAAACTGGAACAGCGTCAACATGTGCAGAACCTTTTAATCCGTCGTGTGATTTCCTCTCCAGAAGAAGAAGAAAAAGTCATCATTCGCGAAACCATGGAGAATTCTCTTGAGAAGATGAAAGCTCGTTTGGTCGTCAAGGAATACCAAATTACCGGCATGCTAGTTTTGAGAGCCGTTGGGAATATCATGCGGGTGGAAGATGTTAGTCATCTTTTGGGGTATTGTTCACCACTGACTGAAAGCAAAAACATTAAAAACCTCGATAAGGGTAAATTGACCGATCTTCTGTTAAGAACAACGTACGATCTGTCTGAACTCCGCGAGGCTCTGCTTGAGAATATCAAAGATTTCGGAAAGCGTTTAATGAAAACAGTCATGACTCAGAAGCAAATGGTAGTCGAAGCAGAGATGCCAGAAAGCTTGAGAGGTTTGCAAAGGCTTCTAGCGGTTGTGCCTGTTTTTGATTCTAATAATTTTGTTGGAGCGGTAATAGTCTTCAAGGATTCTTTCGACAAGCTTTATCCGGCAGAACGGGACCTGTTGGGTGAGTTGGCTGAGAATCTTGGAACGATCTTTTCTTTGATGAATGCCAAGTCGATTCAACGAGAGCGCAACAGACTAAAGGGCGAGATGAATACAGCACGCAATATTCAGACCTCGATCCTTCCGAAAAAAGTTCTTATGCCGGGTTATTCCGTTGGAAGTTACATGCAAACCGCCTCAGAGGTTGGGGGAGACGTGTATGATTCGTTGCCTACGCCCTTCGGCACGTATTTTGGTATAGGCGATGTTTCAGGACACGGTCTTCCTGCTGGTATGATGGCCGTTATTGCCACCTCAGCCTTCCACGGAGCGGTTGAAGCATCGAAAAGCCTTGAAAAACCGTTAAAAATCGATCAGCTCTACGATGTAGTAAACCGTTCGCTTTGTACAATTAACCGAGACCGTATCGGTAGTGATAAGTTCATGACACAGAACTATTTTGTTGAAAAGGACGGCGTCCTCACCCATGCGGGAACTCACCTTGTTGGGCTTTTATTTCACAAAGACAAGGATGAAATTGAAGAATTAACGCAACTTCAGGATCGTACAGGCTTCTTGGGCCTTTCAGAGTATGTCGTGTCAGCACAATCTGTGGGAAGTTTTGACATGAAGGCAGGGGATATCCTGATCCTGTATTCTGACGGTGTTATTGAAGCCAAGCATGCCAACGGGAATCTTTTTGGCTTAGAGGGCTTAAAGAATGCATTCCTTGAAGCGCGTGACCAGGATCCTGATAGTATTTTGAATCACATTCTTGAGGTTTTGAATAAGTACGCCGAGGGCGGCGACAAGAAGAAGTATGGCGGAACTTTCGCCGATGACGTCTCGATGATGATAATTCGCAAAGACTAGTTGCTGTAAGTTTCACCCATAGGGTTACCAGGGACGGCGCAGGATATTTTGATAAATATCGTTAAGCGCCGTCTCTTTTTTTTGATCACGTTGGAATGTCCCCTGCAGAACACTTTTGCCGTGCTCATCGTAGAGGTTCCAAATTCCTTCGCTATGGCTAATGTCTAAGGCCAGAGTGTACGCTACTCCCGGACGGTCGTAGGGTCGAGCATCCCACTGAGCGGCCTCTGAAAAATCAGCAACAGCATGGCGCCAGATCTTTTGATCTGCCGGTGTTCCACCATAAATAATGTCGACAACGGGCAGGGCTATCCCTCTGTTGGTCAGAATGCCGGGGAGTTTTTTGAAAACCTCATTGACGAGAGGATACCAGGTGGCGACATCGGCGCCTTGAGCTTTTAAAAGGGTAATCAAGTCGGCTTCGGCCGTGACTTTTTCGGCAATTTGCTCGGGAGGAAAAAGTTTGATAGCCCTGGCTAGCAAAGTCGGACTCTTTTTTAAACGGCCTTCTTGAGCAAGGTAGAGTGCCTGAGTAGAGGGATTTTTTTCCTCCTCATAGACTTTGAGTTTTTGTAGGTATTTTAACGCAACTTCAGGGTGGTCTATGTTGGCTTTGATTAAATCTGACCATGCTTCGGGGGCATTGCCGCCGGCCTCGGCTTGAGAGGCTAGCTTTAGTTCCCATTGCTGGTATTGTTGGGTCCAATACCAGGCCCACCAGGACGAGGTGATTTTGTTTACTAACCAAGTCCACCAGGCTCCCCAGGTCAAACGGGGAGCAAGGTCAATCGCGTTGGCTTTGGCAGTCCAAAGGTCACGATAGAGCTTGGCCATATCACGAAGAAATTGTGCTTTGGTGACTCCAAAGTTGTAAATCCAGCTGTCGTCTTTAAAGTTCTCGATTTGTCGGGCACTGGCAAACCCCAGATCAAGATGGCCTGATAGACCTTCCAGTGCTGCCAGGTCATAGGTCGATAACGGAGTTTCATCGGCTTTGGAGGCTTTTTGATACGATTGAATAGCTTGAGGTACTTGGAGCTGTGCCTGCTGTAATTCGCCTAAGGCCAGCCAGCTCGCAGAGCGGTCCTCGGCCTGCAAGGACTGATGAATCGCTTGAAAAGCTAGTTCAAAGTGGTTAAAGGATTTTTCCAAAAGTGATAGGTTGTACCAACAAATAGAGCGAAAGTGACGGTCGGATGCATTGTCCTTGGGGGCGAGCGCTATGGCCTGCAAGTAATGGGCACGAGAATCAGAATAGTCGTCCAAACCGGAATACAAGGTTCCTAAGGTCATTTCTAAATTTCGGTTGTGGCGGCCGGTCGCCAAAAACGCTTTGAGAAGCTTGACACCCAAAGTGCACTGCTGCGTCTTGTAATAGAGCCACCCTAGGTTTTGCACGATCTCCACATTGTGGGGAAAAAGCTTTGTGGCTTTGGCAAGGATTCTAACGGCATCCAGGTTGCGATCGAGATACGACAAGGTCTGAGCAAGGTCTAGGCGGTTTTCTGGCTGTTGAGGCGATAATTTCACGGCGTCTTGGAATTGTGGTAAAGCTAGCTGGTAAAGTTTTTGGCTTTGATAGAGTTTGCCAAGTTCCTCGGCGGGTTCTGCTGCATTGGGGTATTGATGTCTGGCACTGAGGTAGGTTTGAACTGCTGTTTGATAATTCTGAAGAGTTTGAGCTTCACGCGCTTGTGACAGTAAGGTCGGCAAGCCGGGGCCAAGGGCTACTGCAGCTAAAGGTATCGCAACAAGATATATTACAAGCAGACCTAGGGTTTTCAAGCTCGCCTCCGGGGAAACTTACTGCGAAACCAAGGTGGAAGCAGGATGCAAAGTAAGAATCGTATCCCCAAAAGTTTTTGCCGTTCCCCAAGCGATCCAAGAAAACGGAGCCAGGCTTCTTGACTCTGCGCGTTGCTATAGTCTGCGGAATAACGGGCTTGCGAAACTGCTTGTGCCATAAACTTTCCCAAATCAGTGACAGCGATTTGCTCAGGTAAAAGCGGCTGAAACGGAATAATGCCCGCCCAACGAAGCTCGCGGCAATACCGTCGGAAGAGAGCTTCAGTTTTAGCGCGAGGCTCGGAGGTTTTCCAGCGTAAGCGCCAAAGTCCTCGTAAGGCGAGATTACTTATGACTAGCAAAATGAGCAAACCAAGTGGCCACCAGTTCTGGGCTTGATGCTGGACCGAATCCCAAAACTGTTGCCATGGACTTGCCGGAGGCAGCGTTGCTACCGTTGCCCGAGGATTTGCTTTGAGTACTTCCGATATCAAATTTTCCATCTGTTGAGGACTAATTTGCGGCGGATTGCGAAAAGTTTCTCCGGGGGCTAAGCGGTCGCTTGTAGGATCAAAGGGAATCCACCCAAATCCTTGGAAGGGTACTTCGACCCAGGCGTGAGCTTGCATCGCTCTTACCGGATAAAAGCCAAGTAAGCCCTCTTCCGGGTTGGTGTAAAAACCAACAGCTATACGAGAGGGTACCCCAACACTGCGCAATAACAAAGCCATCGCAAAGGCGAAATAGGTACAGTACCCTTTTTTTGTTGTTAACAAAAATTGTTTTAAGGGGTCACCGGCTGCAGGCCCGGGATTCAACGAGTACCAATAATGAGTTTTTAGTTGGTCCTCGATGGCGGCAACCTTTTCTAGCGGTGTTTGTGCGCCTTCCACCCAAGAACGAGCAAGAGCCTTCAACCATTCCTGATGCCCATAATTTGTATAATGGGCTTTTTCTGAGGACGTCAGGCCGGAATGTTCGATTGAGTCAATTTGCCACAAATAATCTGTGGGCACCTTTGAGATTACCCGATACGCGTTGACAAACGAGGATTGGTTCCATCGTTGGAGAGGCTGGAGCGCAATGGGGTCATTCAAACTTAAAAAAGAAGACGGATCAAGGTTGACCAAAAAGTATTCTTGTCGAACCGTGACTCGGGCTTGGGTACTATCTGGAAGCAGGGGGAAGGTAGTTGGGGCTTTTCCAACAGATTGAGGGGCTTCACCAGGATATTGGGGACTGATAAAAAAACCTTTTTGACGAGAATAGCCCGAAAGGATAAAACGCCTCAAATAGCGGGTGACAGGCGGTCCGTCCTCTCGATACAGGAGAATCAGTTTATCGTCCAAAGAAATTCGGCTTTCTAAACGAACGAGAGGTGAAAAATCAAACTGCAAGGCCTGAGGTTTGAGTAGTCCGCCTCCCGAGACAATTGAGGCTTCTTCATAGTGGTTTAAGACCGACCACAGCAATCCAGAACCCGTGGCTATGACCAGTAAGCTTGCCGGAATCCATACAAGAGATCGGCGGTAGGTTAGCCGTTGAAATGCCAGAACTCCCGCTTCTGCTAGAATAAATAGACAAAGCGACAACGCTTCCCAAAGCGGATGGGGGTAAAAAAAGATCCTGTACCCCCCTTGGTCCCAAAAAAGCATGGCCAAGAGAACGGCGTGCAATAGTCGTTCAGCCGGGAGGAACGAGGGTTTTCGTTTACCTAAGTAACCAAAGAACCCAAAGAGTATAAAGGGAATACCTAAAAGTAGGAGCTGACGCTCTACCACGGTGGGCCAATAATCCCAGAAGCCCATAGTTTGTGGCCAAAAAAGCAGGATGAAACGAAAAACTGCCCAAAGGCCGGCATAGGTTCCGGTTAAAGCTACCAAGGCGACCCAAGGTTTTCTTCGAGCAAGGGCTTGGCCCCCAAGGCTTGCAGCAAGAACTCCGACGACAAGGATCCCTGGTTCAGCGATATTCGCCAGCGCCAATGCAGCATGAATGGTAAGGTACAGTGGCGCTATAAGTCGTAGCCAACCTATCATACCACCCCCTGCGACTGAAGGATAGGAAGGGTTTTAGACGGTCTCGCTTGTGACGGGCCAGACACAAGGAAAGGTCTCAAGTGGAGACCTTTTTGCTGTGCCGCAAGTAGCAAGCTTTCTAAACCAGGACAACCGGGACCAGAAACGACGATAGCTTTGCGCCGAGATAGCCTGGGTAACTGTGTCTCTGTCTTATAGGTAATCGCCGCCAGAGCCTTTTGTGCCGAGGCTAGATCGCAGGCTTCACCCCTAAGGTGTACTGACGAGGAAGGAATGTATAAGTGCCAGGCTCTGGTTTGTGCTAAGGCAGCCAAGAGGGCGGCTGCTCTCAAATCTAACCAGTGTTCCCCCGCTGAAGGAGGTGTCCCAGGTGGCACCGAGGTGTCTAGCACCCAGAGTGTTTCTCCGAGAGGCGGTGGTAGCCATTCTGTCGCACGAACGAATGGCTGAGCTGTATGCGCCCACAAGCGCCAATTCATCCGACGTAGATCGTCTCCTGGCAGATAGGGGCGAGTTTCTCCAATCGTTGAAGAGGGGGCTGGCGCACCAGAAGAAAGGTCCGGCAAGGACGACGTTGTGAGCGCGGAAATGGGCAGTCGTTGACCCGGGTTGGGTAAGACACTTACCTCCAACGATTCAGAAAAGCGATGTCGGCTAACGGTAAACCCAAAGCGATCTGTAAGGTTGAGGTACAGACGCAACTGATAACACCCTCGCAAACAGGTAACAGAAAGTTGGGCTTCTTGCTGAGAAACCAAGTCTTGTTCTACCCGCCAATGACGACCTGGGGAGTGAATGCCAACGACTTCTAAGGACCAGTTCATCCAAGGAACCTCTGGCAAGGGATACGCCGACCAAAAAATCTTCCATTCCTGCGCCTCAAAAGGAAGGCTTCCCTGGGTGGGCACGACCGAAGGAAGGGTCAGTTGGAAACGCCTTTTGAGGCGCCAACCAGCGATGCCGCGCGCAAGCAACAAGTAAAGAAAAAGAAGCACAAAAAAGGCTCCCCAAAGGAGGGTTGCTAACTCACCGCGAAACGTCCCTAACAGGAAAAATATCAGAGAGGTAAAAAAAAAGCGTAGCCGGAAAGTGTAAACGGAGAAGAAACTTTAAACTTCATGACGAGCCAGTTCTTCTGAAAGAATTTGCGAAAAAAGGTTTTTCCGCTCAGGGACAGACTCTTGGAACATCAAACGGTGTTCTAAAACATCCTTCGCCAACCACTGAAAATCCTCGGCCTGAACAAAATCGCGTCCCTTTACCATTGCCGCGCAACGAAGAGCTTTTATCAGATGCACCCCGCTCCGTGGTGATAAACCCAGGGCGATGCCTTTATGAGTTCGGGTCCGTTCCATTACCTGGGCGATGAGGTCTAGCATTGATGGAGCAATGTGTACTTGGGTGAATTCGTTACGAAGTTTAAGAATGGTATCTGCGTCTACCACGGGGCTCAGCGTTTCGATGACACGATGCGCGGGGTCACCTAGCCACACAGCTTTTTCACGCTCGGTAGCAGGATACCCCACTTGGATTTTCATGAAGAACCTATCCAACTGTGCTTCAGGGAGAGGGTAAACACCTTCTGTTTCGAGGGGATTTTGGGTGGCAACTACAAAAAAGAACGGATCAACCTGGCGCGTTACTCCCCCCAAGGACACTTGACCTTCTTCCATTACTTCTAAAAGTGCAGACTGAACCTTAGGGGTTGCCCGGTTGATTTCATCCCCCAAGACGATGGGAGCAAAAACGGGGCCAGGGATAAACTCAAACTGCCCGGTATCGGGATGAAACACATCAGTTCCGGTAATATCGTAGGGTAACAAATCGGGGGTAAATTGGATTCGGCGAAACGCTAAAGCCGTTCCGTCTCGGCTGACTAATCTCGCCAAAGCCTTTGCGGCAGTCGTTTTTCCCACACCGGGAACATCTTCGATCAAAAGATGCCCTCCCGCCAAAACCGCCAAGGCTATTTTTTCAACAATTTCGGGTTTGCCAAAAAAAGCCTGCGAGAGTCCGTTACATAGTGCTTTGTAAATTTCCCCAGCGGAAACCAAATTCATACCAACACTCTACAGGAGGATGCCTCTCTTGAGAAGAGGAAAAAAAAGGCCGCCTAGCAGGCGGCCTCAACGGTCTAGGTTAAGCGGTAACCTTGGCTTTGCACTGTTTGCAAACCTTGGTTTTATTTCCTGACAGCTCTACCTCGTATAAAAGCTTGATAGCCGAGCGCTGGCAGGAAGGACACGTTCCCCGACTTTTACTGGGGGTCTCGCGAAGACTTCGACCCCGATGGGCTTTGGACATGACAGCTCCTTCTCAGAAAGTTCACTATACTGAGCACTTGGTTTCGGGTCAAGGCGCCAGGCTCAAGAAGGCGCAAGACAAGGGTGGTAAAGAAATAGTCTGAGAATGATCTAAAGCTTCACTTTCCTTAGGGCTTGCTAGTCCCCACCAACGCTGAACCTCAGAGTGATCCCAATCCCACAGCATTCGGGGTAGCGCAGGTTTACCGTTCACCAACAACAATTCAGGTGAATGCTTCGGGGCTGACAGGACAATTTTTTCTCTAATGGGTTGCCCTACCTCGACGTGGGCATAGGAATGGCGATTTAAGTTAATTACGATCAGCCAAATTCGTTGATCACCGCCAAAGGCCCACGCCCTGAGGTTCTTACCATTGACTTGCGGAGGCTCGTAAACGGGAGATCGTATCAGCTTTTTCCACAAAAAGCTGGCATAGAAATCGGGCCGCGGTCGCAAGGTTTTTTCTTCTAAAAGGCCATAATCGCTACCAACTAAGCTTTGACGGAACACCACGTCTACTCCCTCCACGGCGTAAAGAGCCAACTGGTCGAGCCACCACAGGGTCGATAAGAAGGTATTTGATATCCCGGGTTCGCCACCGTAGAGGGCATGTCCACTTTCTGTTATCCAGATTCGGGCATTTTGGGCTGCTGTGCCTTGAGCTGCTTGCTGGGCCCGTTTTACAGGTCTTCGTGCACTGTCCAAAATGCGCGAGTTCAATAATGTGTAAGGTTTCGCTCGGCGTACCGCAAAACGACCTCGTCGAGATTGCTGCGGATAAAAATGAAAACTCAGGACATCTAAGGCCTGAGCCTCTGAGCTTCGACAGAATTGGGGAATCAGAGGATGAGGTTCCCCGATCAGTGGCCAAACAGCCGAGGCGGGCCCAACGCGAAGTGCCTGCGGCGTCCACCTCTGGCATATGGCGGCAAAAACCCCAAAATCATGCGCATATTGCCGCGCAGAGACACGGTGTTTGAGACCCCACAAAAAAGGATAGGCGTTGACTTCGTTTCCCAGCTCCCATGCGGCTACCGGGATTTTTTTTCGCGCGGTATATCGTAAAAGGCGTTCGGTGTCCTGACTTAGCCAGTTACCGTTCTGGTCGCGAGCTTCTGGGCCTGCTGCAACGGTGAATAATAACCCTAATCCTGTCGATTGGCAAAAGTCCGCCAACTGCTTCCAAAGTTTTTTCTTTAAGGTGAAAATCTGTTCGGGAGTGGTGTAGGAGGCGTCAACCGCCGGGGTAGTTGTTGACCCAGCCCAGCCGGAAGCTGGATCTTCACGATAAAATCCGTAGCGGATTCGGTCAGCTTCAGTTCCCCCCACGCGAAGAAAGGCCGGCCCCAGGAGGCGCGTGTACATCCTTAGGAGGGGGTTGGCCAGCGAAAGCGGCGATGTTTTTGTCCTTGACAACCCATTGCGGGTGCCTTTGCTGGTTCCCCACCAATGCCCACCGATAATCAGTGAAGCATCTATCGTGAATGAGAGAAAATTTTCATTCAAGTGGCGAACGTTGTTGCGTGAAACCCTGAGCTGATACTTTTGAGTCCTAGGCTTTGTCATGGCTGGAACATCTTGAGAATTTTCTCTATGGTAGGACTATGCGTGTGGCGATTATTTATTTCAAGGCAGGAAAGCGAAATTCTTTGGAACTCCTATCCCGTGAAATGGCTCGAAAATGGCAAGCGGTAGGCCACCAGGTCGAAGTCATGGAAGCAAAACCGGGAGAAGACCTTCGTTTAGCCCGCTTTGATTACGTTGTATTGGGTACCGAGAGTAGTTCTTTATGGGGAAAATTGCCGACAAGACTGCCTCAAGTGTTATCTCAGGCGGGCCAAGTGGCAGGTAAACGGAGTTTTGCCTTTGTCTGCCCGTCAGGATTTCGGACGCAAAAGCTCCTTTCTCGGCTCATGAAAGCCATGGAAAATGAAGGTATGCTTGTCAACTACGCCGAAATTCTGTCTTCGGTTTCTGAAGCGAGTTTAGCCGCCGAAAAAGTCCCACTGCAAAGGCCTTAAAGACCTTAAAGGCCTTTCCAACGCCAGCCTAAGCTGATTTGGCAGATGCTCACTGATGCGAGGAGAACTTTGGTCTCAACAAAGAGGGGGCCATAACCCACGTCCGCACCCAAATAGGGGGCCGAAACGGACGGCCCTCCGAGAGCCCCGCTCATAAAACGCAGACTAAAAGGTTTGAAAAAAATCCAGTCCCAGTAGACTTGACCCCAGCCTTCCCATAGAACTGGCCAGGTAGTACTGGGCGAATAGAGGGCCTGCAGGCCTGCGCTGACCCCCCACGATATTTGCTTCGTGAATTGGTACCTCCAGGCCCCTTCAAAGCCTAAACGTTGATCCCATTCTGGCCCCGTAGCCCAGGGAAGCCACTGGCCCGCATAAACAGCCACATCAAATTTGTTAGGATAAAGCTCACTCGGCAACTTTGAGGTGTTCGGTGACTCTGCAAACAGTGGTGGGACAAGGGTAGCCAAGAATGTAAAAAGACAAAGTCCAGTGGCTAGGGCTTTCATGGCACCTCCCGTGCATCACTCCTTCAGCATCCTAGATGACAAGCACTTTTGTCAAATTTTGTTTGATGCATTCTTAGTTGGCATAGCGGTAATTTCAAGTTAATCTGTGAGGATGATAGTCCTTGAAAATGATTACTTGCGGGCTGGTTTTGTTCCAGAAGGTGCCGAATGGCGAAGTTTTCAAGAAAAAGTCCATGGAACTGAACTGTTATGGCAGGCAGACCCCGCTTTTTGGCCTCGGAGTGCGCCTCTGTTGTTCCCCATCGTCGGAGCGCTTAAAAACAACCGTTACCGGCTTGGCAGCAAAGAATACCCCTTAGGTCGTCACGGTTTTGCCCGAGACCAGCAGTTTTCGGTTATCGAGCAAACGAAATCGCAGGTGCGGTTCCAACTAACCAGCAATGTTCAAACTAGCGCCGTATATCCGTTCGATTGGCGTTTTGAAGTGCATTACCGCTTGTATCAAAAAGTTCTCTCCACGACCTTCCTGGTCACCAATACTGGGGCACAGTCCATGCTCTTTTCGTTGGGAGCTCACCCGGCTTTTGCTATTCCCCGGGGGGAGGAAACCTGGGAGGATCATTGGTTGGAATTTGAGTTTGCAGAGAACTTGAATCGTCACTTTTTAAATTCACAGGGTTTGTTCAGTGGGGAAATTCAACCCCTGCCAACCGTAGGTCGAGTTCTGCGCTTAACCAGAGCTCTTTTCGAACAGGACGCCGTCGTCATTAAAAAAATGCGAAGTTCACGGGTAACTCTGAAGAGTGATGCTCACCCTTTGGCTCTCAGTATCGAATTTCCCGGCTTTCCGTACTTCGGTATTTGGGCTCCGCCGCAGGCGCCCTTTGTTTGTCTCGAACCTTGGTGTGGCCTAGCTGACAAGGCTGGTTCCGATACGAACCAACCTCGCTTTGAAGAAAAAGAAGGGTTAATTACACTACCGCCCGGGAAAGCCTTTCAACGAACCTTTGCGGTCACCGTCGAAGGGCTCTGACCAAGGGAAAAGTGGCTTGTCGTTTAAGAGGCTTTCGGCTTTTTCTTTTTGCCTAAAAAGATCTTGTCGCCAGGCATTGCACCATGCAACAGGGTGACACCTATCTTGCCCAAAATTGTACCGCAGGCGAGGGATATGACTGCAGCCCCCAGGTAACCCAGCCACAGACCCATATCTTGTAGGCCATTTTGTGAGAACGCCAAAATCGCTTGTGCTAAAGAAGACAGAAGATACAGGATACCTATTGCCATCTTGCGGCGGAGAATCGGTGTGGTAACTTTTCGGTAGCGAACTTTACCATCAAAAATTCCGGACAAAAAGCCTGCTAAAACGGCGATCGGGAATAACCACGACAAAAGCTGAAGGCTAGACCAAAGCCAATGCTGAGCTCCAACCGGAAGCAAAGGAAATACCAGGGCCATAAGAATTAACAAGCCGCCCAAAGTTTCGGGAAAGTGTACGACGATGGGGTGAATATCCAGATCAAGAAGGAGACGCCGCACCCCAGTTACTTTGTCTTCATAGGGTTCGAACATTTGGGCTTTGACCCCACAGGCAGGACAGAATTCGCCCAAGGCGCTTTTTTCCATAATGTAGCCGCAGGCTTTGCAACGAACAAGTTCTTTCACTCTACACTCCTTTGTGGGGTCTACCTTGGTAAACCCCGTTGTTAAAATGGTAGCAATGACTTTCTAAGCTACGATTTTCTAATAATGGCCCTGCGATGCGTCAACTTTACCTTTAAAAATCCTGTAGACAAAGATGGTATAAACCATCACAACCGCTAGAGCGATAAAGCCCAACACGCCTAAGAATTGCAAACTGTACAACGGGTTCGAAACTCCCGCTTTGAAGACCGTCAACGAAAAATCAGGGGAGATGCTGGAGCGCACCATCGTAGGAAATTGCACGGCGCCGATAAATAACCAAACAGCGCCGACCAACAGTGACGAAAAAATAAATGGGCGGGAGTCTTTTTCGCCTGCGTGAGTAAGAACTAAGCCTACTAAGGAAACTACGGCTACCACGACGGCTAGGGGGACGCCTACTAGTGCAAAAGGTTTTCCTACCGGCGCAGAACCTTTGAGGTCGGCACCCCCTAAAAGCGCCACTAGCACCACGGCAATGACGAAAATTCCGGCAACAATCGTTTGGGGAAGCAAACTTTTGCGAGCTTCTGCAGCTAAATCGCCCGAGGTTTTTCTGACCAGGTAAGTGGTTCCATGCAAAAGGCTCACAGCAACAAACGCGGCTCCCATAAGAACAGACAGCGGCGAAAGCGCCTCAAAAAAGGAGTGAGCAGGGTCCCATTCCATTGACGCGTTATACGGAAGCCCCGCCATGGTTGAGCCAATTGCTACACCGATGATGAACGGGATGAAAAAGCTCGAGAGCATAAACAGAACTTCCCAAAACCTGCGTCCTTTATGATCGTGAACCCAAGCTTCAAAAGAAACCGGCCTGAGCATAACGAAAACCATCAGCAAGACTACCCAGGGGTAAAGCCCGGACAATAATCCCGCGAAGACAACAGGGAAAGACGCAAAAATCGCCCCCCCACCAATTAAGCCGTAAAGCTCGTTTCCATCCCATAAGGGCCAAATCGTATTCAGTTGTATAAGGCGATGTTCGGGGCTTTTGGTGAAAGGAAGGCGCATTCCGATACCCAAATCAAACCCATCGAGCCAGGTAAAGATAAAGAGGGCTGCACCAATGATTATGAACCAATAACTTTGCCAAAAGGCTAGCGGGGTCATTGTTGGCCTCCTTGTGCTTGATCAGAGGTCTCTGCAGGAGGGGTAATACCCTTTTTCACCATAGCGGGTAAAAAGCGGAAAAATACTACAAATATCAGAATATAAACCAACGAAAAGAAGATGAGCGAGAACAAAACATAGCCCGGATTCAAACCCTGGGTAACGGCGTCAGCCGTGCGGAGCCCGGGAAAGCCGATGGCAGGATCCGGATAGATCGTCCAGGGTTGCCTTCCGATTTCTGCCGTTATCCAACCCGTTTCGACTCCGATATAGGGCAACGGGGTGCATATCATTATTGCGATCAACGATTTCTTTTTGCGAGTTAAGGTGCCTCGGGCATGGAAAATCATGCCCAAAAGTAAAACCACTATGAGAATTGAACCTACCATGACCATCACCCTAAAAGTCTGGAACTCAGACTGAACGGGGGGACGGTCGGCGGGGTTAGGGGCAAGTTCGTTGAGGCCCCTGACTTTGTAATTGAAGTTAAAGTCATAAAAGTAGCTCAGCATGCCGGGTAGAGGCAGGCCAATGACTTTTTGATCCTTTTCGTCAACCCAGCCCAGAGCGTACAGGGGGGCGTCTGTCTGCGAATTGTAGACGCCTTCCATGGCAGCCCCCTTAATAGGCTGATATTTTTCAATCTCAAGAACGGACGCGTGTCCCAAAATAGGTAAAGCCAGTGAACAAATCAGGGCGACGGTTCCCGCGATGGTCATCATTTTGGCGGCGGCAACTTGCTCGCGTCCTTTGTACATAAAATAGGCGGCAATCGCAAACAGCAAGAACGTCCCCACCAACCACGCCGCCGCTACTGTGTGGAAGAAGCGTAGAAGAGTAGAGGGATTAAAATTCATTGCTAACCAATTGTCGAGGATAAGCTTTCCATCAGCATAATGGACTCCGGCAGGAGTTTGCATCCACGAGTTAGCAGCGATAATGATAAAGGCCGAAAAATGGGACCCGACAAACACCAGAAGCGTCGACCACCAATACAGCATCGGTTTGACCTTCTTTCTACCGAAGAAGAGCACGCCGATGAAAACCGACTCGAGGGTGAAGGCGACGACG
>JAJXVP010000354.1 GCA_021782055.1 bacterium
CGTCGACGCTTGTTCACCGTCGATCAACTGATTCAAATTTACGACGGTGACTTTGAAGAACTTTTACGGACAAAAACCGAAACGCAAATCGCCCTCATCTGGAAGGGCTCAGACGAACCTCTACGGCTTAAAATACAAAGAAACATTTCCAGTCGGCGTATGTTGCTGGTCGAAGCTGAACTTGACCTCTTGACGAGTGCCCCTGAACGTGAAGTGAAAGAGACTCTGCAGGTGTTTCTGGAAGAAATCCGCGAGGCTGTTCGTGAGGGTAAGGCCGTTCTGATGGAAGGAGACGATTATGTTTAGCTCGCGACCCCCAACTCCCGAGCCTTTTTACCAGCTTTGGGTAGCTTACCTGCTGTGGTTTGTCGGGGGGCTGGGAATGTTCGGCCTTCACCGCTTTTATCTGCGTAAGATTCCCACGGGTGTTCTGTGGCTCATGACAGGTGGTGCCTTTTTTGTTGGGTCGGTACACGACTTTCTGCGTATGAACAGTCTGGTCGAGGACGCCAATCGTCGTGATGGCTATTTGGTGCTGACCACACAAACCCCCTCGCCCCCCCCCGAGTCGATCGAAAAATGCGTGCTCCGCACCGCAAAAAGCCATGCCGGTGTTGTGACCCCCGCCAGTGCCGCCTTAGAAGGTAGCTGGAGCGTGGAACAAATTCAGCAGGAGCTTGATCGCCAGGCCAAACTAGGCATCTGCGAAGTGCGCGTAACCAAAGCGGGCAGTATCGTCTACTACTTTTTAGAGTTTGACCCAACCCGTAGCCAGGAGTTTGAGTCATGACTCCGGCGGGGGGCCTTAGCGTTGTCCAAGGGCGGCAGGCCATGGGCCGTGAAATCGGCAAAGTGTTTCGAGGGGACGCCCGGCTGATCGACTGGCTGACGGCCGCTTTGTTAGCCCCAGGACATGTGTTATTAGAGGATATTCCCGGGGTGGGCAAAACCCTTTTGGCCAAAGCTCTGGCTCGGGTGGTTGGCGGAACCTTTACCCGTGTTCAAGGAACGCCCGATCTGGTCCCCGCCGATTTGCTGGGCTTTTCGGTTTACAACCCCCAGGACGGTCAGTTTAGCTTTCACTCAGGGCCTATTGAAACCAATATTCTCTTGTTGGATGAATTGAACCGCGCTTCGCCCCGCACCCAGGCGGCCCTGTTGCAGGCCATGGCCGAAGGCGAGATCAGCCGTGACGGCCAAACGCGGCCCTTACCCCGCCCCTTTTTGGTTTTAGCTACCGAAAACTCGATTGATTTCGAGGGAACCTTTCCCCTTCCCGAGGCACAAAAGGACCGCTTTTTGATGAGCTTTGCGCTGGGTTACCCAGGACGCGAAGCTGAAACGTCGATTTTGACCGAGCTTCCCTTTGGAACCTTTGCCAGCGATCAACTTCAGAGCGTCTGTACCCCGGATGATCTTTTGCGTTGGCAAGCCGAGGTGTCCTCCGTTTGGGCGTCAGAAAAGCTTGTCGATTACGTCCTGGACCTAACCGACGCCACACGTTCTGACCCCGGACTCCGCTTGGGTCTTTCGCCTCGCGGCGCGCAAGCCTTGCTCCGCACAGGCAAGGCCTTAGCCTTGGTGCGAGGCAGAACCTGGGTTACTCCTGACGATATTCGTGAGTTATTTTTGCCTGTAGCGCGACACCGAGTTTTGGCCAAGGCCGCTTCGCTAGCCCGGGGTCTCACCACCGAAACTTTGCTGACGGCGCTTCTGGATCGTGTGCCCACGCCTGTGGGTAAAGAAACCGCTCCCTCTTCAGGAAAACAAGTCTCGTGAAAACGGGCCTGGGGTTGTTGGCCTTAGGCACGGCCCTCGTTGGGGTTCACTGGTTGCCCTGGCTTCTTTTGCGCTGGGCGTTGACGGCGGGCCTCTTGTTGGTGGCTTTTTCTGGGGTTTGGTCGTTGGTGCTTAAGAAAAACCTGACGGCCGATACGGGGCGCGCCCGCGAAACGGCCTTTGCCCACGAGACGCTTCAGTTAACCGTTGATATGCGTTACTCCGGCTGGTTGCCGGTGGGGGTCTGCCGGATCTTTGATCAACCCGGGGACCTTGAGCTTTGGAGCGAACCACGGTTTTTTGCTGAGTTTGCCCCCGGTCAGCGACAGAACTTTTCTTACCCGGCCAGGGGACGAACCCGAGGTCTGCGTCAGCTGGGCCCCGTCACCGTTTCGGCCAGCGACCCGGCTGGGCTCTTTCCGTTTACCCTGGTTTGGCCAGAACGCGAGCTGGTGCTTTTTCCGCCCGTCAACCCCCTACGCAACCAAGGACTAGCGGGGTTACCCCTAGGCCCTCGTCACTTTACCGAGGAGCTAATGGAAGACCCTTCACGTTTTTTCAGCTTTCGCGAGTTTCGTTCGGGTGACCCCCTGAACCGCCTTTCAGCGTCAGAGTCGGCTCGCCGGGGCGTCTTGATGGTGCGCCAGGCCGAACGAACTCGTTCCCGGCCCACCGCCATCGTCCTCGATTTTGCCCAAACCCGCTATCCTCAACATCTTCGGTGGGAAAATAGTGAACGGGCGGTCGAAATCGCGGCTTCGTTTTTGTGGCACTTTTTGAGTGCAGGAAACGAAGTCTGGTTGGTAACCAATGCCCAACTCCCCTCGACGTCAGGAAGTACCTGTTGGGGACCAATACATACCCTCAGCGACCTGCCACCCCTTTTCGAGATTCTTGCCTTAGCCCAGCTGACTCAACAGGTCACGACTCCCGAAGAATGGCTGGCGGTTTTACCCCCCGCTCCGATCCTTTGGTGGGTCTCTGCCACTCCGCCGCCCTGGGAGGTTCAAACCCTACCACAGCGCAAGGGGCGTTGGGCTTGCGTGGGGGGGAGCCGCGAAACCGTGTTGTGGCCTCGTCGAGATTTTAGCAATTGGGGAGCGCTTGACCTTGAAGCCCTTTGAAGTTTTTAGAGCCCCCCACGGAGTCCACCATCTTTTAGCGGCCGGCTTTCCGCTGTTTCACGCGCTCATCCTCTGGAAGCTCTTAACGGGGACTTTTCCTTCGCCGATCGTCGCGTTGCTTTGGGCGATTTTTTTTGTCGCCCTTAGCTTGTGGACGGCCTTGGCACGGTACCTTCATGGGGCCTTTTGGAAAAAGCTGTGGCGGTTGGCCCTCCTGGTCGCCGGAATCAGCGTGTCCCTGACGCTGACAGACCCC
>JAJXVP010000053.1 GCA_021782055.1 bacterium
GTTACCTCCGCCAAGTTGGTAAAGGTTCCCACCTCTTCAGAAAGCTTCCTTGCTCGGGCTTTCCACCAGTCCTCTTGTTCTAAAGCAGGTTCGTCAAACGAAGCCGCCGAGATTTGGAATCGGTTAGCACCGAGGGGTCCCATCATCACGGGTTGTGAGCTCCACGAAGTTAAAAGGTAGCAGACCACCGGGTGCCTTGTCAGATCTGCCGTTAAGGACCGGCCCTCGGGCCAAAGACCCTTTAGGACTGGAGCTCGCTGGGGGGCTGGCATAGCCAAAGCCGCTAGGTAATGAAAATCCTTCACTGTCCATCCAGGAAAATCCAGAATGGGACCGTAAGTCATACACCCTGTTTCCTGTGGCCAAAGGAGTGCCAACAACAACGCTGAGTGAGTCTCTTGACGGGAGGAAATGTTAG
Source organism: bacterium (assembly GCA_021782055.1). Next base: position 419 of record JAJXVP010000053.1, read on the forward strand.
GGCTGAACAGACGAAATTCGTCCCAGGGTGAGTCAGCAGGCCAAGTCGAGGGCCTCAAACCCAAAGGTGCAACAAGAACAAAACCGGAACCCAGGCTCTTTTTAACCTGAAAGACGACAAGATGCCAGGGATGGGACCGCCAAAACCGGACCAGGGCCAATTCATCCGGCGGTAATTGAGGGCCTACCGCTCGGACAAAAGCTGCAGCGGCCGCCCCAGGACCAAAGACCGCCAATAGGGCCAAAGAGCCACGGACAGCATCTTCCCAATTTTCAGGCATATTCTTCCAGAGTTCATGGCGTCGCTCTAGCTCGCGGAACCAGGCCTTGCTGTGCCCCTTCCTAAGGTCGTAGTCAAAAACTAAAGTGGTCAAACGATTCAGCGTCGAGGCCCTTGTCTTTGCTTCGACTTCGGGGTTGATTGGTGCCATAATTGACTATAAAAGCGAATAAGCAAGTTCTTCAAGAGAGGCAATTACAAGGAAAAATGGGCGTTGCTCATTATCGACCTGTCACGACTCGCTCAGCAACGCCAAAGCCTGCCTCCCCCCTGACAGTCCTTTGCCTTTGTGGTACAACAGGGGACACATGAAAACTCCCACCGTCAACCCGGCGATCCGCAATATCGCCATCATAGCGCACGTCGACCACGGTAAAACCACCCTTGTCGACCAATTGTTCCGCCAGAGCGGCACCTTCCGTGAAAATCAAGACGTCGCTGAACGCGTCATGGACCGCATGGACCTTGAAAAAGAGCGTGGCATCACCATTGCCGCCAAAAACTGCGCCGTTCGCTGGCGCGATGTTAAAATCAACATCATCGACACCCCCGGCCACTCCGACTTCGGCGGCGAGGTAGAACGTGCCCTTTCGATGGTTGACGGTGCCATCCTGCTGGTCGACGCCAGCGAAGGCCCCCTCCCCCAAACGCGCTTTGTGCTCAAAAAAGCCCTTGAGTCACGCCTGCCTATCGTTGTCGTTGTCAACAAGATTGACCGTGGCGACGCTCGCCCTCAGGCGGTTCTCAACGAAGTTTACGACCTCTTTATTGACTTGGATGCCGATGAAGCTCAGCTGGAGTTCCCAGTCTTTTATGCCATTGGCCGCCAGGGCATTGCCCAAAAGACCCTCGAAGAAAAGGGCACCGACCTCAAGCCCCTGTTTGACGCCATTGTCGACCACCTGCCCGGCCCCATGTATGACGCCGACGCGCCTTTTCAGATGTTGGTCAGCGACCTGGACTACAGTGACTACCTGGGCCGCCTCGCCGTGGGTAAAGTTCACCACGGTCGCGCCAAAAGCGGTGATGCCTTGGTCTGCGTCGGAGAGTCGGGGAACCCAGCTACGCTCAAGGTTACTAAGCTTCAGGTCTACAACGGGGTTAACTTGGCCGATTCGGACACAGCCGAGCCTGGTGATATTATCATCTTGTCGGGTGTCACCGATGTGAAGATCGGCGATACCATAGCTACCCGTGACAGCCCGGCCGCCCTCAAACGACTCACCGTTGACGAGCCCACCGTGGCCATGAACTTCTATCGTAACTCCAGCCCCTTTGCCGGCCAAGAAGGCAAGTTCGTTCAGCCCGGTAAGATCAAAGAGCGGCTAGAACGCGAAGCCCTTCGGAACGTCGCCATTCGCGTTGAAGAAAGCGCCGACAAAGAAAGCTTCACGGTCAAAGGACGAGGCGAGTTTCAAATGGCGATCATCATCGAGACGATGCGCCGCGAAGGTTACGAGTTTGGCGTTGGCCGTCCCCGCGTCATCCTCAAAACAATCGACGGCAAAAAGAAAGAACCGATCGAGAATCTGTTCATCGACTGTGAAGAAACCTATACCGGAATTGTCACCGAAAAGCTTTCAAAGCGTAAATGCCGGATGACCAATATGGTCAACCATGGCTCAGGCCGTGTGCGGTTAGAGTTCTCGGCCCCGAGCCGTGCGCTGATTGGCTACCGCGACGAGTTTTTGACCGACACCAAGGGTACAGGTCTGATGAACAGTTACTTGGCTGGTTACGAAGATTTTCGTGGTGAGATTCCGTCACGTTCAAATGGTTCGCTCGTGGCCGACCGCCAGGGCGACGCCGTGGCCTACGGTATCTTCCACCTCGAACCGCGCGGACGCATCTTTGTTGTTCCCGGCGACAGTGTCTACGAAGGCATGATCGTGGGTGAGCACAACCGCGAGATCGACCTTGACGTCAACATCACCAAAGAGAAAAAGCTTTCGAACATGCGCGCCGCCGGCAAGGACGACAACATCACCTTGACACCCGTTCAGCCCATGACGCTCGAGGCTTGTTTGAACTTTCTGCGCGATGATGAAGTTCTCGAGGTCACTCCCAAGAACCTGCGTCTACGCAAGTTTGTCCTGAACCAAAACGAACGCCGCATTGCCGAAAAACGCTCACAAAAAGCTGAGGATTAAGAACAACCGTTCTTAGGGGGGGAAGTCTCCCCCTCGGGCGGTACACGGTACCGCCCTACCCCCTCGCTTCGCCTGCCCACGAGAATCCGTTAAAAGTTGAAGCCAACTTCTATAGGAACTCCCCAACTCGTGGCACTCAGGTTGTTCCCATTAGATAGCGAGACAGGCAGATTGAGATAAAGTACAGATATAGAAAAGAAGATTGTTTTCGAGCTCACCATGACGCCACCTCGACCATAGAAGCCTGGCTGAAACTGGAGTGAAGCGAGGGTAACTCCGCTCGGCATTAAACTGGTGTACGATGAGTCCCAGGACATTGAACCAACGTCCAGACCACCACTGAGGCTGAGTACCATCTGGTATTCTCTTGTCACGCGAAACATTATTCGGGCTATTGGCCCTAAAAGAATTGAGCCAACATCGATTACTTTCAATGGCGAAGAAGTATTGTCATTGCCGTACGCTGAAATGCTACCGAAGTTTAAATACGTTTCAGCGCCAAAGTGTTGGATGGGAAACCAAGCCAAATGCGCAAACAAGGCAATGTACTGCAGACCAGCCGGGATTGGGGTTAACGTACCCGAGATTTTCGATACCATAGCCCCATCTAGAAAGTTGGGAGCCACCCCGAAACCCAAGTTCCACTTTTGCGTATGGTCAAGTTCTTGCGCTTCAACCACGAAAGCACTCGCAAAGAACAAGACGAGAAGCAAGAACCCTTTTCGCATTTGAACTTCCTCTAAGATCTACCCAACCAGTCTTTAGTTAAAGTTGATGATGTAGCCTAAGTCGCCCACAACTTGTGGGCTCGTTACATTACCCTGTCCTACGCTTAGGCCCAGATCGGCATAGAATCCGTAGATGCAGAGAAAGTAGCTGGCGGAAAGGTAATTCCACAAATAGGTTGAGGTGGAAGAACTAGAGCTACCATTTACCGTCACAGTTGTTGTCACCGTGAGGTTGGCGGCCCCAGCGCCCAACATCGCACCTTGTTGAAAGTTTTTCCAATTTGTGAAGACGTAGCCAACTCGACCTTCGATTCCGGAGCTTCCGCTTCCTCCCGACCCGAATAGCTCTACCCTCAACTTGTTCATCGTCAAGGCTCCATAGAAGTTAAAGCCCGCAGGTGTCCCCAACAACAAACCAATCGAAGCATAGGTACTTGGGTGGGAGATTTTTTGAGTGCCTGAAATATCATTGGTGTTCAACGTTACGGTGGGACCCTGTTCAGTTTGAATCACGACAGATGTTGGCGTAACCGACTCAACGGTGCCAATATATTCGCCTATCGGACTCATGTGAATATCGACATAATCACCCTTCTTAAGATTCACCAAACCTTGACCAAAGACAGCGCTGGCCAAAAAGATGAGTATGAAGAGAAAAATCCCTTTTTTTTGCATGTAGATACTCCGGGTTAACCTGTTTGAAATAAATTACGTAACCTTTGTGAGTTTCATTCATTTTGTTAGTCTTGTCAAGAAATAATTAACTTAAAGATTTCTTGTAATGGAATTGGCACTAACCTTCCCCAGTGCGGTATCAGGGTGGCCTTTCCGTTTCTATTTCTTTTTCAGCAGTGCCGCAAACGGATTGTAGCTTTCGCTGTCCGTAGTACCGCTAAGGTACTTCGCCGTCGTCTCGTCGTCTTCGCGGCTCGTTGCCGGTTTGAGCGCGATCCGTCTGTTCGCCGGGTCCACGGACAGCACCTGCACCGAGACAGTTTGCCCCACCTTCACGGGAACGTCACGTCCGCCGGAATAGGGTCCATCGTTTTGGAATTCAGAAACGTAGATTAGTCCATCGATTCCCGGTGCCAAGCCCACGAACGCGCCGAAACTTGCCACGCGGACGACCTTGCCGGTCAGCTTGGTCCCTTCGGGGAACCGGGCAGCCGCTTCGGTCCACGGGTCGGCTTGCAAGCTTTTGCGGCTCAGAGTGAGCTTGTCGTTCGTCCAGTCAAGCTTGAGAATTACCGCATCGATCTCTTGCCCCACCGAAAGCACGGTTCGCAGGTCTTCGACGCGCGCCCTGTCGTATTCCGAGACGGGAAGCAGAGCCTGTACGCCTTCAAGGTCGATGAAAGCGCCGTAGTCATGGACGGACTTCACCGTTCCGCGTACGGTTTGTCCTTCTTTAAGGTTGGCTTTGAGTTGGGCCAAGGTTTTCTGGCGAGCTTCTTCGTAAAAGACGCGATTCGAAACGACGATCTTGCGTCCCTCGTCCTTGAATTCTTGGATGCGGAACGGCAAGCGCATTCCCACAAAGGCTGGGGTCGTCTCGGGGCGGCGGTCGCCCATCTGCGAATAAGGGCAGAAAGCCCGAAACTCGCCCAGCTTCACTTCGAAACCGCCCTTAATTTCACGCTCTACCAGACCGTCGACAGTTACGCCCTCACGATAGGCTTGCTCCAGAAGCTCCTGCCCTGCCGATTCGCCGGTAATTCGAGTGGTGAAAATGCGTTCGCCACTATCGGAAGGCAACAGGAAGGCCTTTATCGTGTCGCCAACCTTGACGGTAAGCTCGCCGTTTTTGTCGGTTACTTCTTCGCGGGCGAGCTGGCCCTCGTTCTTGCCATCGAGTTCGAGAAAGACCGTGTCCTTTGAAATCGACAGGACGCGGGTCTCCACCCAGGCTCCAGGCTTCGGAGCGTTCAGCGTCTTGAAGCTGTCTTCGTAGAGTTGAGACCAGTCAGAAGAGAGATTAGATTTCATAAGAAGAGTATAACAATTTCTGCGGGGCTGGTCGATGAGGTTCTTTATGGGTGGTACGAGGCCTAGGCTAGAGAGAAAGACTTAGAATTTCGAGTTACGTCGTTAGGCGGGCCCTCCGGGCTGGGACAAGGAAGTGCATATTTTACTCTTCTCTTTATGCATATAAGCGCCATTGACAGTGCATACAACGCCTTGTATTCTATCTGTAAGAGGTGTTAGTAGATGAGAACTACACTTGACTTGCCTGAGTCGTTGGTCGATGAAGCGATGGCGTTGACGCACGTGAAAACAAAGACTGACTTGATCAAACTTGCATTGCAGAATTTAATCCAAAGAGAGAAGAACAAGGACCTGAAGAATTTCTTTGGAAAGGTAGACCTTGATATTGATCTCGACCAACTGAGAAGTCGATGAGCGACGTTCTAGTTGATACTTCGGTTTGGGTTGCCTTTTTCAAAGGAGATGAAGCCTCCAAGCTTCTATTTCCGCTACTCGACTCGAACAGAATTTGTACGAACGAACTGATTCTTGCCGAGTTGATTCCTTCGCTAAATCATCGAAAGGAATTTCAAGTAGTAGATATGCTTCAGTCAATTGAACGAATTGAACTCAGAATTGTCTGGTCACAAATTATAGAAATGCAAACCATTAACCTGAAGACCGGCCTCAATAAGGTAGGAATTCCTGATCTTATCATCGCCCAAAATGCTCTCCAGGCCAATGTCTCTGTTCTTTCCTTTGACAAACATTTTCAACTAATGAAAGAAACTATTGGCCTGAAGACATATGAATAGTAACCGTCAATTTAAGCCAGGGTAACATTCCAGTGTCAACAATGGATCGAGATTTTCTACAACCGAATCCGAAGGCCTACAAGCCTGGGAAGAAAAGCACCGGCCCGTTGGGCCGAAGAATACTACGCCAAAAAGAAATCAGCTTAAGAACTTACTGTCCACTATTGACAGTAGGGGTCACACGTCCGGGTTGGCCTTTTAGAAAAGGGGCCGTGAAGGAAGTCGTGAAGGCCCTGAGAGCCTAGAGTGTTCCTCTCGGAGTAACGAGCCGTCGACTATCGTCGTCGGCCGACTGAGCCCACTCCGAGTGGCCGTAAAAATGGAAAAAGCCTTGTGGCTTACAAACTCACAGAATCCCCATAGCGTCATCAAGGCTAATGGTTTTCTGTCCACTTGCCAGAAACTCTTGATATTCAGCTTCAGAGATGTAGTAATCTTCAAGGTCTTCTAGGTACTCACTAATGGCTTTCATTGCATGGAAAGACTTAGCTCGACCCGTCTTTTTAGCCAACAAAGAAAGCCTGGCTTCAAGCTCAGTAGGTATACGAAGAAAAAGCATCATTCAGTCCCTCAATAATAGGTCGTACCTTTATGACATACCGGATTTTCGGAAAAAAAAGAAGGCTCACTTGCCTGCTGGGCCGAAGGTCGCCGAAATCTGCAGCACCCAACAGACACCTGCAAACGCTTTAGCCCCCCCTCCCCAGGCCCCCTCCCCGCACCTCAAAAACACCCCCGCTCAGGAAACCAAAAATTCCTCGACGGGAAACAAAAAATTCCTACTCGGGAAACCAAAAATTTCCACGCTGGGAATTTTTCTCCCGTGGCGGCATTTTTTGTGAGTTTGCGGCGCAATTTTGACCGTTTTTGACAGGAATGAGCTTCCAGTCTATACTGCAGGCATGGCACAAAACCAAGATTCCCGCGTACAGGGGTGGTTCCGCGAAACCAAAAAGTACGAAAAGCCGTCGAAGGCTCGTGCTCTTTGGCAAATTATCAACACTTCTGTTCCGTTTCTTTCGCTTTGGGCGGCGATCATTTGGTTACTTCGTTCCGGACAACCTTACCTGCTTACCTTGCCCCTCATCATTGTCGCTGGCCTGTTCATGATTCGTCTGTTTATAATCTTTCACGACTGTACCCATGGCTCGTACTTTGCTAGCGCCACGGCCAACCGCGTCGTGGGCACACTTTTAGGCATTCTAACGTTCACGCCGTTTGCCGATTGGCGAAAAGCTCATAGCATTCACCACGCCAACACCGCCAACCTTGATAAGAGGGGCGTGGGCGACATTTGGACCTTAACCCTCGAAGAATACCGGGCTTCTAAACCCAGTACCCGTTTTTGGTACAGGGTTTACCGCAACCCCATCGTTTTGTTCCTTCTCGTTCCACCGATCTTATTTTTCATTTTACAACGTTTTCCTAGTGGAAAGTTTGAACAAAAGAGTCTTTTTAACTTGCATATTACTAATATTGGCATTGCCGTGTTGGCGGTGGCGTTCGGCTTGCTAGGGGGTTGGAATCTCGTTTACCTGGTGGAACTCCCCATGTTTTACATAGCCTCGATCATCGGGGTTTGGCTTTTTTACGTTCAGCATCAGTTTGACCCAGGCTACTGGCAACGCGAAGAACATTGGCACGCCCACGATGCCGCCATGTTGGGCAGCTCGCACTACAAACTCCCCAAGGTTTTGCAATGGATTTCGGGGAACATCGGTCTGCACCATATTCATCACTTGCGGCCTCACATCCCTAACTACAACTTAGAACGCTGTTACCAAGCCACCCCCGAGTTGCAGTTAGCGAATCCGCTGACCATTCGTACCAGCTTTAGTTCGCTCAATTTGCACCTCTGGGATGAAAAGCACCAAACGCTTATTGGGTTTCGGGCCGCCCGACATCGGCTGAGGAGACAAACCCCTCAGCTGTCACTCAGCTAAGTACGACGTTCAAGCGTGGCTCTCGTGGTCGACCTTTTCTTGGTCGACCTTCGAGACGCTTAAATACACCACCAAGCCGATAATCACAACAAAGAACACCAGGTTTACGATTCCCTTACCCCAGCCAAAGCCGCCCTCGTGCTGGGTCATAAGGTCACCCAACGAAGCCCCAAGCGGCCGGGTCAAAATATAGGCCAGCCAAAACGACAGCACCGAGCCGAGAACTTTGGCGCGGTACAACAAAGCGATCACCAAAATTGCCGCCGCAAAAATCGACAAGGCGAGGGGGTACCCCAGCTTGAGGGCTTCGCCCATAAAGTCTCCGCCAGCCGTTCCCAGCGAAAAGGTGAACAAAATAGCCAGCCAGTAAAACAGCTCCCGACGAGGGGTAAAGATCGAATGAATCGACAGTGTGCGTTCGTTCAGGTACCAAATGATAAAAACAATTACCAAAACTATCGAAAACACCGTGGTCGACAAGGCCAGAGGCACATGAAGCCGATCTGATAAGTTGTCGGTGATCAGGGTGCCCACAATACTAATCAACGCCACGGTCAACCAGTACCGCCACGGTATGTACTTCTTCGCCGTCAATTGAAAGAACAACGCCACGACAAACAAGACCCCCATAACAAAGGTGGCGCCCTGAAGCCCCAGCCCCAGAGATTGGTTCAAATAGTCGGCGGCAGTTTCGCCCACCGTCGTACTTAAAACTTTAATAATCCAGAAAAACGCCGTGACCTGAGGCACTTTGCTCTTCCAGTCATGTTGGCTATTTAGCATAGATCGGTACTCCTTCGGCCCCTCGGGGGCCTGGTAACAACGTACGACCCAAACCTGAAGCTAAGATGAAGTTGTTAAAGATTTCTTCGAGCTCGGTCGCGTTCGTTCACCCCTTTGGTGCAACAAATAGTAAAGCACGGGCATAACCACCAGCGAGAACAGCATCGAGGCTGTTAAACCGCTAACCATCGCCACCGAGAACGGTTGCAGAACTTCACCACCCTTTCCCCAATTGAGCGCCATAGGAAAAAACCCGGCGATTGCGGCAAGGTTCGTAATAAGGACAGGGCGGAACCTTTGCGCTCCGGCCGCGAAAATCGCCTCGGGGAGCGCAAGCTCGCGGTGAAAGCGTTCGATGTATTTCACAACCAGAATGCCGTTATTGACAACCAGTCCCAGAACGGTGATTAGCCCCGCGAAGGACGACACATCTAAGGCTGTTCCCGTCAGGGCTAGGCCGTAGATCACCGTCGCTCCCGAAGCAACAGTCCCTAAAAACACCGCCAACGCCGTACGATAGGACTCAAACAGAAACAGCAAAATTCCCAAAATTAACAAGATCGATAGCCCCAGCACCTCAACCAGCTGGCGAAACGACGCTTGTTGGTTAGCATACGTACCCGACAGCTGGGTGCTGGCACCCTCCAGTTTCAACGTTGCTAGCTGAGTTTGCAGGTCTTTCACCACCTCACTCAACGGGCGGTTCCCGATTTCGGCGGTGACGGGCATAACTAAAGATCCGTTTTCGTGCTGAACCTCGGTGATTGCCGAAACTTCGTGAACCTCGGCCAGACGGCTCAGAGGCAAAAATCCACCTTCGGGGGTATATACCGGCAAGTTTCTCAGCTGGGAAAGGGAGTACTGCCTTTGGTAAATAACCCTGACAGGAATGGTTTCTAGCCCCCGGGGAAAGGCAGTTACCACGGCACCCCAACCGGCAACAACAGAATACGCGGCAATGTCATTGACCTGGAGCCCCAAAAGGGCGGCCCGGTCTTGGCGAACATCGACGCGGACTTCTTTTTCTTGCGGTGGGGCGTTGATTTTGACGCTGTTCAGCCCCTGGACGTTCTTCACAGCGCCTTCGACCTTGCGAGCCGCCGTCCATACCTCTTGCCAACTATTGCCAAAAACTTTCACTGTGATAGGCTTCCCGGTCCCTGCCAGGTCATTCAACCGGTCGGCAAGCACCTGATGGAAGTCGCACTCTACCCCAGGCATCACGTGGGTAGCTTCTCGCCTCAGCCGTTCCAAGAATGCAAAGGTCGATTCTTGACGCCCGGCTTTAAGTTGAACCACCACTTCGTCAAGGTTGGGCGCCGTAAACGGTGTTCCCATTCCCGTCCCTAGCTTTCGTACGGTCATCGCGACCGACGGGTCCTGACGCAAAAGCTGGTCCAAGGGCGCGGTGAGCTTGTCCATCTCGGCCAACGACGCTCCCGAGGGACCAAAAAGGTCGATTACCACCATTCCCTCATCCCATTCGGGCAAAAAGCCACTGGGAAGGCGCCCTGCCACAAACAAAGCGCCACCCACTACTACCGCGGCTACAAGCACAATCGCCAGAGGGTGGCCCAACGACACTTTCAAAAACCGGGAATACCACCGTTTTAAAACCTCAAAAACCCGCCGTTCGTGCTGAATTACTGGCACTGTATCGCGGATAAACCAACTAAGAAAGGTTGGGGTATACACCAGAGAAAAGAGCAACGACAACAGTATCGTAGACGCCAGGGTGATCGCCAAAGGACGAAAGAAGATCCCGGTTAAGCCGGTGGTCAACGCCAGCGGGACAAAGACAGCGACCGTCGTTAAAGTCGCTGCCAGCATAAGCGGGAAAATCTCGGCCACCGAGGCCAAAAGAGGGTGTTTGGTCGGCAGGGTGCGAAACCGAACAAAATTCTCGGTCAAAACGATGGCATTGTCCGCCACCACCCCTATGGCGGCCGAAATCCCGCCCAAGGTCATGATGTTGATTGTCTGGCCCAGCACCTTTAACAGCAAAAGCTCTAGCAAAATCACCATCGGCAGACCCAAGATCACGGGGACAGCGTACCGCCAGCGCACTAAAATAAACAGCACAATTCCCAAAATAATAACGACAGCAAGACCAATATCGGTCAAAATCCCCGTTAGGGAGTTTTGTACAAAGGCTGACAGATCCCACCCGGTCCGATGAAGCCCCAGCGGTTCCGAGGCCGCTTGTAGTCGCTGGTCCACCGCACGTGACAGGCTCAAACTATCCGAGCCTTCTTGCTTGGTAATATCAATGACCGCTCCCGGGTGTCCGTCAACACGGATCAAACGCCGGTGAGGGGCCTGGGCAAGGGTAACATCAGCAATATCCCGCAAAAAGAGGGGCTTTCCCATCCTTGTTGCCACGACCACGCCACCAATATCAAGGTGGTTCGTAAACTCTTTTCCACTTAAACCAAAAAAAGTCTGGTTCCCTTGCGAGATATTTCCTATAAAGGATTCTTGGTTGGCGTTTCGTAACGCCGCTTCGACGGCCAGGGTATCCAAGCCGTACTCATCGAGCTTTTGGGGGTCCAGCCGCACCCACTCTTCGGGAGTATCGCCGCCAAGCAAAGTAACGGTACGAACACCGGCTATGCCAACCAGTTGAGGAATCACCTCCCAGCGCAAAACCGACCGCAAAGCCACCGGCGAAAGGCTGTCAGACCAAAAACCGTACTCGGTGGTAGGGTACGCACTGGGGGACATCAAAACTGCCAAAGGAACAGCCCCCGGTGGCAAGGCGGCGCGAATCTGATTGATGCTTGCTTGAAGGTCTTGGTAGGCTTGCGTCATATTGGTGTTCCACCCAAAGTACACCTCTAAGGTCGCAGCTCCTCGATCGGTAGTCGAAACAACACTCGTAACGCCGGCAACTGTTTTAAAGACGTTTTCTAAGGGTCTTGTCACTAGCACGTCCGTGGACTCGAGGGAACTAAAGCCCCAGTCGCAGGTGACTTCGATACGAGGAAAAACTGCAGGCGGAAAAACATCCTTGGGTAGTGCTATCCAAACGAAAATGCTACTCAACAATCCTGCTCCTAAAAGAAACAGCAAGGCGACCCGTCCTGCGAAAAGTTTCCGCAACAACCGTTTCATTGCTTTCCTCCATAGAGAGACTTCAACGTGAACGCCTCTTGAAGAAACGCCCTTTGGGCGTCCGAGACTCGAGTCTTCGCCCCTTCCCAATCAAGGGCGGCCCCCAACAGATCGGTCTCTTTAATCCTTCCCTCGTGATACAACTCTTGGGCTTCTTTCAAAGCTTCATCGGCGTTTTTAAATTCCCCCTGGGACTGAAGCCAAACTTGGTGAGTTACTGTCGTACCCCTAATGAGAGTCTCCAGCTCCTGGATTAGTTTTTCTCGAATTGCTGTTTCCTGAGAACTTTGCGCCTGGCACAGCGAGCGATAACTTTTTGATAAAGCCTCTTGGCTACCCCAGTCCGCCAACAAGAAGTCTGCTGACACCCCCCACTTTCGATTGGGCCCCAGGCTGGTCGGTTGGTAACCGCCATAGGCTTTCAGTTGGGGGAGCCACGCTAACCGCGCGCGCTCCCCTTGAGCCTGCGCCGCCTGGACTCCAACTTGTGCGGCCTGGACTTTGGGGCAAGCGGCAACAAGAGCGGCAAGATTTTGATGCCAATACTGTGGATCAAACCGCGACAGCGAAGCGGAAGCTGAAAAATCCACCTCACTCAGCGTCACGGTACGGCCAATAAGGCGCGTCAACAACGCCAACTGATCTTGCAGAGACGAAGCTGTGCTTAGGCTTGCAGTCCGCAAGGCCGACAGTTGATTTTTGACACGTAAAATATCCCAAGTCAAATCCACGCCCTCGGCCTTCATCCGCTGTAAATGGTCAAGGTGTGTCTCAAAGAAATGGGCCAACCGGGAATCTTCGTGAACTTCGCGCGAAAGCACCAAGAGCCGAGCCCACGACAAAGCGACGTCCAGCCGTAGCTGATCAGTCATAGATTGCGTTTGCCACAGGTCTTGGCGGGCCCTAAAGGCGGCTTCAGAAGGTTGGCGGTCAACCAGAGCCGCTAAATCCCAAGTTAAGGTCGCATTAACCGAAGTCTGCCAACCCCCGACTGTATCATCCCAGCCAGTATCCACGGCACCGGATACACGCGGCAAGCGCATAGCCTCGGCCGCACGAGCCACTTCCTGGTCTGCTTGCGTTTGGGCCAGCAACCCCTGGCGGTCTAAACTATGCGTAACCGCAAGGTTCTGTAACTCAGCGAGGGTCAGCGCGGCACTGGGCAAGGCTCCACCTAGCCATACAAGCCACAGAAAAACCTGTTTTTTCATCCTCAATTCACCTCGTGGACAACCTACCGGACAAGAATGAAGTTGAGATGAATTTCTAAAATCTATATTTTCTTCATCAGTTCTTCAGGTGCCTGCGACATGCTGGGGCCCAGGAGGATGCCATGAGCGTCAAACATTACCTTCAGGCGGCCGCAATCGCCGCCTTAACAACCTTAACAGCCTTACCGGCGGTCGCTGAGCCCGCTGTAGCCAGGCCCGCGATTTCGGTGATCGCGATTCAGCAAAAAGTTCTTCAAAATCTGCCAGGGGACAAGGTTTTGGAGGTTTCCCGCGAGAGCGTCAAAGGACAATTGCTCTACACCGTCGATTTAGCGTCAGGAAAAAGCTTTCTGTTGGACGCGCTTACAGGTGCTGTTGTCAAAAGTTCGCAAGATAGTCCCGAAAAGACGGCCGCCACCGCCCCCAATCTGTTGAGCCCTAAGGTGTCGATCGAAGAAGTCGAGAAGCTGGCCTTAAAAGAACGGCCCCAGGACTCTGTTCAAGAGGTTTCTCTCGAGATTCGCGGCGGGATGCTGGTGTACAGCCTCGACATGGCTTCGCAACAGCGTCTTATCCTGACCGCTGACACGGGGGCGGTGCTATCGCTTCTTAAGGGCCAAGAAAAGCCCGAAAGCAACTAGCCTTGAGCGGAGGCCTCCTGCTATTTACCTGAGGTCTCCTGCTATTTTGAATCAAAAAGCTTGACATCAGCGTAATCAGTGATAAAACTTGATTCTTCAAGCGGATTAGCCGTTACCACCCTACCCAACAAGAGGACCCGGCTATGGCAAACAATGAAGAGAGTGTGCGGGCCCCGACATTCTGTGTCCTGGGAGCGGGAAACGGCGGCTTGGCAATGGCAGGGCATTTAGCTTGGATGGGCTTTTCGGTCCGACTCTACAATAGGTCGGCGCTTCGGTTGCAAGGTGTCGCGTGGCACGGGGGAATCGAGCTGAGCGGTGCCATCGAGGGGTTCGCCCCTGTCGAAACCTCAACCAATTTGGAAAAAGCCGTCCACGGACGCGATGTGCTGATGATTGTCACCCCCGCCAATGCGCACCGAGAATTAGCCCTGCAATTGGCGCCTCTGGTCGAAGATGATCAAATCGTCGTCCTCAACCCAGGTCGAACGGGGGGAGCCCTCGAGTTTCGTTCGGTGTGGGACAAGGCAGGAGTCACAACCCACCCCATTTTGGCCGAAACGCAGACCTTGCTCTATGCTGC
>JAJXVP010000355.1 GCA_021782055.1 bacterium
ACGGCTTTACCCCCCCAGAACTCCAGGATCTTAAACAGCTCTTGAGTGCGGACGAACACCAGCCCTTGGTTTTTGCCCCCACCCTAGAACGTCACTTAACGCTCACCTTGCAAGAGCTGGTCCGTTTGGTACACCGGGAGGCCGCCTCCCCAAACCAAGCTATCCCCCAAGATGCCCCGGCACGAATCCCCGACCGGGAAAATCAACGTGTCTTGTACCTGCATGGGTTTGATAAAAAGGAATTATTCGGTCTGGTCGACTTGATCAAAAAGCATACGCCGAACCCCAAGGGGATCGCCTTTGCCACTAGCACATCCAATAACCTATCGATGCACTTAGCTCGTCTCGTTTGGGAAGTTTGGCGGGACCACGATTATATGGAAGCCCGGCGGCAAGCCCAGCGCGAAGGCCGTCCTATACCACCCCCGCCCGAAGACTAGCTTTTAGGCGGGCCGCCGGGAGCTGGAGCACTGCTTTGCCCCGCCGCCATCTTTAAAAACCCAAAGATCGTCCCACACACCCCACCCACTACGTGGGCCACGCTCGACACATCGTGACTTCCGGGGGCCGCACCTCGGGTAATTTCGGCTAGCATAAACAAAATGAACACCAACAAGAACGAAACAGGAATCTCGCCCTGTTTGGTCCTTGCAAAGCTCACCAACATAATCATCATAAAGACAATGGCCGAAGACCCCACCAGGGGAGGCTGACGCAACAGAACATTAAAGATTCCGGCAACCAACGTCGTGGCGGCCATCATAAACAGCATGGCTTTCGGGGCGTATTTTTCTTCCAAAATGGGGCCAAGCAAAAGCAGAAACAGCAAATTGTTCCACAAATGCGTCCAGTTCTCGTGCCCAAACACATAAAAAATCAAAGCAAACCAATTTTGTGGCTGACTGGCTTGAAAATCGGCTCCGGGAGCACGCAAGTAAGTCGCCACAAAACCAGGTGCCACATACTGGTCAATCAATAAAACCACAGTACAAATCAGAGCAAAACTAAAGGTAACAGGGGCGTTATATCGCAAATGCATGGGGTCTCCCCTCTCTTTTTCGGCAAGTTGTCATCGTGACCTAACCGGTTTTCACCCGGAGTCTCGCATCACCCCGCCCTTGCGTGAGCAACCAATTCCTAGAATAATAGCCCCATGGATGCCGAGCGTTTACGTCGTAGCTTGACGGACAACCCTTCTTTACGCCTTTTGCGGAACCCTCACGCCCTCTTTCTTTTGCTGTTTTTTCGCAAAATGTTTTATGAAGACCCCGTTCCCATGGTCGAAAGCGACCTTTTAGAGGGGCGTCTGGCCGCGTTCTTAGAGGACTGTGGCCTAGAAGCCGACGAAATTCCGCAGGCCCACGGCGATCGCAACCGCCGCGCCAAAGTGCTGTTGGATCACTGGTGTCGCGACGAGATTCGGTACCTGCGTCGTTTTGCCGACGAAAATGGCCAAGTGTGGGTCGAGGCCACCCCATGGACCCAACGCGTCTTTCAATGGATCGAAACTCTGGACGACGATACGTTAGTGGGGACTGAAAGCCGCTTTGACGAGATCTTACAGCGCTTGGATGAGCTGGTCCTCAAACTCGACACCGACCCACAGACCAGAATCCGGCGGCTTGAAAAAAAGAAAGCCGCCCTAGACCTCGAAATTCAAAAGCTTAAGAACGGCGTTGCCCCTCCCCAATGGAGTGACTTGCAACTAGAAGAGCGCATTAGCGCCCTCAACCGCCTGTCCAGGGCTCTTTTGGGCGACTTTAAGCAGGTTGAACAAAACTTTCAAAGTTTGGTCCGCCGCATCTACGAGCAACAGGCTCAAGAAGGGTTCAGCCGCGGCGATATTTTGGGCTACACCTTGGACGCGGCCGAAGAGCTCCGCAAAAGCCCCCAAGGCCGCAGTTTTTACGCCTTTTGGGAGCATTTAATCCGCGAAGGCGAACAAGAGTCTCTGCCAGAACGCTTAGGGGAGCTCTTCGCCCTGTTGGACGCGCAAAACCGCAGTCCCCACGACGAAGTCTTGCGGCACCTCAAAACGCACCTTCACCTGGCCGGCCGCAAAGTCATCGCGGGGAACCGGCTTTTGGCCGAAAAGCTCAATAAGCTTTTGTCCGAACAGGACTTTCACCGCCGGGAACGCCTGCGGGGCCTGTTGGCCTCGCTCAAAGAAGAATTCGTCCGTCACGCGGCCTCTCCCCCTGAAGACTTTGTTTGGGAGGTAGAAGGGGATGCCGACCTCAGTATGGTTGCCGATCGTCCCTGGAGCGAGCCTCCCGAGGGCCGGTGGAAAAATCACCGTCCCCAACGCGAAAGCCCCACGCTATCCGACGAAGGCCGCGCCGTGCTCAGCAGTCAGTTTAGCGTCGATGTGCTCAAACTTCGACGCCGCGTCGCCGAGTCTATTCGCCAAGGCCAAGTCTCCTTGGACGAAATCTTGAACCGCTGGCCCCCCGAACAAGGGCTGTCCGAAGTCCTGGCGTACTTAGAAATCGCCTCGTTCTCGCCCAGTGGACGTTTGAACCCCGACGAATCCGTTCTTTTGCCGGTCACCGACCAGCACCGACTCAGATCCCCCCGTGTGGAGTTTGGCAATGTCTGATGATCTTGAACTTCCCGTCCTGTCCTACGCCCCAGTTATTTTAAAATTACTGCAGGGACCACTGTATGACGAAGACACCAAACTCTGGACCTTACTGGGCGAGAACACCGGTCCCATCCGGGAATGGTTTGCCCGCATAGGTCTACGTTTAATGCTGGTTACCGAAGAAGGGTTAGCGTACCTGACCCAGCCCGAAGAAGAGGAAGGCTCCCTGCCTCGTTTAGTCAAACGGGCTCCTTTAGGGTACGACGCCACCGTGTTAGCGGTCGTTTTGAGGGATGCCCTCGAAGAATTCGACCTCACCAACACCGACAGCCGCGACCTTTTTATGACCGCCCGCGATATTCAAGCCCGCCTAGTCCCCTACACGGGCGGCCGCTTTGACGAAGCCCGCGCCTGGAAGCAGTTTGAACGCTCGCTGACCCACATGGTCAAACTGGGCTTTTTACGCGAGACCCCTTCGACCGACCCAGGCGATCAAGGGCGTAAGGTCTACCAAGTCATGCGGATCCTCAAGGTCAAGCTG